>JAFAWI010000103.1 GCA_019241915.1 Alphaproteobacteria bacterium | reverse complement strand
CAGTCATCTTGCGGCAGGCCGAGAAGCTGCCGACGCTCGGCGGCAAGTTGGTTTTGTTCGCGATCGGCATCGCCTGTTTCGGCATCCCACTGCAGGCCGGCTTCGCCCTGATCCGGCTGATCCAGCGGCGGCTCGGCCGATTGGCGGCGCGAAATCGCCACACCGCTTCGGGAGGCGAAGCGGGGCCGGTCGATGGCGTCGTGCCGCCGCTCAGCGGTGCAACAAATAGAGGTTGACGGCGATCGAGCCGGTCCTGAACCCGGCCTCGCAATAGGCGAGGTAATACTCCCACAGACGCCGGAACGAGGGCTGGAAGCCAAGGCGCTCGACCGCCGGCCAAGCGCCGAGAAAGCGGCGGCGCCATTCGGCCAGCGTGCGGGCATAGCTGTCGCCGAACCGGGTCACCGAGGCCAAGGTCAGTCCCGCGCGGCGCGCCTGCTCGGCGATGATCGTCTCGGTCGGCAACAGCCCGCCCGGAAAAATATAGCGTTGGATGAAGTCGGCGCTCCGGCGATAGCTCTCGAAGCGGTCCTCGCGGATCGTGATCGCCTGCAGCACCGCCTTCCCGCCCGGTTTCAGGCGCTCGCGCAGCACCCCGAAATAGGCCGCCCAGTATTCCGCGCCGACCGCCTCGAGCATCTCGATCGAGACAATGCGGTCGAACTGCCCTTCGGCATCGCGGTAATCCAGCAACCGCAGGTCGATCCGATCGCCACAGCCGTCGCGTGCGACCGCTTCTTGCGCGTGGTCCAGCTGCTGCTGCGAGAGGGTGAGTCCGGTCACCCGCGCCCCCTGCCGCGCCATGCATGCGGCCAACGATCCCCAGCCGAAGCCGATTTCAAGGACGTCGTCGCCGTCGCGCAGGTCCAGCAGCTCGATGACGCGGGCCTGCTTGGCCTGCTGCGCGTCCTCCAGCGACCTCTCGGCGCCGTCGTAGAAGGCCGAGGAATAGGTCATGCTGCGGTCGAGCCACAGCCGGTAGAAGTCGTTGCCGAGATCGTAGTGGAAGGCGATGTTTTTGCGGCTGCCTGTGCGCGTGTTGGCCTTGAGCCGATGGCGCAGTCGGTTAAGCGCGCGCAGCGGCACCCAACCCAACACAGCCGTTTCGAGGTAATCGCAATGCTCGGCGGCGAGTGCGATCAGCGCGGTGACGTCGGGGCTCGACCATTCGCCGGCGATATAGGCATCGGCAAAGCCGATATCGCCGCCAAAGACGACGCGGCGCAACGCCCGCCAGGAATGAAGCTCGATCACCGCCTCGCGGCCGGCCTCGGCCGCGTGGACGAGGCGCTCGCCGGACGGGGCGATGACGGTCAACCGCCGCGCGTCGAGGCCGGCGAGCAGGCGTCGCAGGATCGGCCGGCTGAGGCTTGGCAGCCGCCATCTTCGTCCCCTGGAGACGGGCCGCGTCTTGACGTCGGTTTCAAGCGACATGCGGATGGACATCGTCGTCGGCGGCGGCGTGGCCCAGGGTGACCGCGCGGTCCGGCGGCGGCGGGCGCTCGCGCAGACGGATGCCCTTAAGCCAAATCCACAGCGCTTCCCAGTGGATCCCGGCGATGACCTTGAGCGTCAGCAACGGGTATAGGGCGAAGGCGAGCACGAGGTTGCGGTCGTTGAGCGGGACGCGCGCGCCGAACAGCGAGGCGACGATGATCGGCCCTTTCGCGTCGCGCCCGCTGATCGCCACCCCGACCCGCTCCGCCGGTGGGCGCACGTTGAACAGGTATGTCATGTCCATGTCGAGGAACGGCGAGACGTAGAAGCGCTTGGCGCAGCGTTGCGCCACCGCGCGGCCGCCGCCGCCTTCGCCTTCGGGCACCGGGATCAGATAGAGGTGGCGCTGGCCGAAGGTGTTGCTGACCTCGTAAAGGATTGCGGCCAGCGCGCCGCAGCGGCGATAGCAGAAATAGACGCTGAGCGGGTTGAATGCGTAGCCCAGCACGCGCGGCATCGTCAGCAGCCGGATCGCGCCGCCATCGGTCTCGACCCGGGCGTCGCGCATATGGCGCTCGACCTGGCCGCGCAACGGCTCGCCGCTGCCGTCGCCGTAGTCGCGATCGTAGAGGCTGAACAGATTGAAACGATTGCGCGAGAACAACCGCAGCCTGCCGGCCAGCGCGTCGAGTTCGTCAAGGTCGACGAGCAACGAGAATACGCGGTAGCGCAGCCGGTGCCGTTTCGGCCGCAACCGCTGGTGCATCACCGTTCCGCGATAGAGGGTCGAAGCGAGCTCGCTCATGGTGCGGGCTCGAAGGCGGGCGACAGAGCCGCCGTCGGAGCGATGAAGATACGGCTGGATTCGTCGGGCACGCTCCACGGCCGGCGAACGCCACCGAGCTGCTCGGCTACGGCGAGGCCAGACTGCAGCCCGTCCTCGTGGAACCCTGCGCCGAAATGGGCGCCGCAGAACCAGGTGTTGCGCTGCCCTTGCAGCGACCACAGCCGCTCCTGCGCCACCATCGCGCCGGCGTCATAACGCGGGTGGTGATAGATATCGGCCCGGATTACACGGCTCGGGTCGGGTTCGCGCTCGGGGTTCAGCG
>JAFAWI010000674.1 GCA_019241915.1 Alphaproteobacteria bacterium | reverse complement strand
CGCCGCCGTCGCCGCCGAGCATGTCGAGCGGGTGCGCCACCTCCCAGGCATGGCCGCCCCAGGCGAGCGGGGTGCGGATGACGCAATTCGGCCGGCCGCCCAGCGCCTCGCGCAGCGCGACGGCGAGCGATACCGGGGTGATGACGGCTGTGGTTGCCGCTGGGGGCGCCGGCGGCGGAGCTTCTGCTGTCCTCTCGCCGTCCCGGTGCCCCGCCCAACCGGCGGCGCGCGGCTTGAGCAGCGGGAGCAGCGCCGCAACCGCGATATCGGGCTCGACCGGCAGATGGATGTCGGCCGGCGGCAGTCCCTGGTAATCCATGCTCCAGCCGTTGTGCAGCTGGTGGTCGAGCGACACGAGGATCACCTTCGCGGCCACCGGGTCGTCGCCCCAGGCGGCCTTGAGCGCGCCCGCGAGGTCGACCCAGTCGAGGCTCAGCACCACATCGGCCTCGCGCAGCGCGGCCAGCGCCTCGGGGCTCGGCTGGTTGCCGGCGGGCGGCCCCTGCAGCTTGTGCGCGGTCGGGAAGCTGGCGCCGGTCTTTGGGTCGGTCAGCACCAGCGCGCCGAGCGCCTCGGCGAGCTTGACACGGCGGTCCCAGGCCTCCTCGTCGCGGCCGCAGCGGCCCACCAGGATCGCCGGCGTCGTCGCCCCCTGCAGCAATGCGGCCGCCTCGGCGAGCGCCGCCGGATCGGCCGCCGCGGGCGCCGGCGCCTTGTAACGCTCGGCCGTGGGGAGCGGCGGCAAGTCGCCGATCCGCGCCTCCTGCAGCGCCGCGTCAAAACAGACATAGACCGGGCCGCACGGCCTCGTCGTCGCCATCTTGTGGGCGCGCAGCAGCGATTCCGGCACTGCCTCGACCGAATTGGGCTGGTCGTCCCATTTGGTGTAGTTGCGGACGAGCGCGCCCTGGTCGGCGGCGGTGTGAATCCAGTCGATCCACGGCCGGCGCTTGTCGGCCGCAACCGGCCCGGTCGCGCCGAGCAGCACCACCGGCGTCCGGTCGCACCACGCGTTGAACACCGCCATCGTCGCGTGCATCAGCCCGACATTGCTGTGCACGATCGCGCCCATCGGCTTGCCGGCGACTTTGGCATAGCCGTGTGCGATCGCTACCGCGTGCTCCTCGTGCAGGCAGAGCAGCATCTGCGGCGCGGTGTTGCCGAGCAGGTTGACGAGGCTGTCGTGCAGGCCGCGATAGGACGCGCCCGGGTTGAGCGCGACATAGGGCAGCCCGATCTCGCGCAGCATCAGCGCCATCACGTCGCTGCCCCAGTAATCGCCGGTCTGGTTGGCGAGCGCCGGGCGCTCGACCGCGCCGGGTCCCGCGGTTGTGCCGGTCGGGGCTTCGCTCATCGTCACGCTCCGCGTTGCGGATGGCCGAGATTACCCCGCCGCATCCGGAACGCCAGCGGTTTGGCCCGGTGTCAGCAGGGCGCGCACCAGCAATTTCGCCCGTAGGGGCCGCAGACGCGGTGGCGGCCGGGCGGGCAATCGACATTGCGCCCGACGCAGGCGGCGGGGTGGATCGGGGTATATGGCCTGGCTTGCGGGACCGCGGCGGCGGGTGCGGCGGCGCTGGCCTGCCACGCAACCGCGCCGCCCAGCGCGATTGTCGCGACGGCAGCGGCGGCGATGACGAACTGGCGCATCGGTCGTTCCTCCCTCGACTTGTGCAGGCGCTTCGGAATGCGCGAACAGGGCGCAAACAATAGAACTTTCTGGAAAAAAGGTTAAGGTGGCGCAGCCCCGTTATCACATCGGTGATGAAGCCCTCGGTTTTCTGCCCCGTCCGCCCTGCTTCCGGCCGGCCGACGGCAAACCGGCGGCAGCTGGCGCGCGCAGCGCTGGCCCCGGCGCTGATGGTTATGGCGCCGATGGTGGTGGGGCATGCCGCCGCGGCCGATTGGCCGGTCGCCGGCTCGCCGCCGCTGCTGGCGCAGGCCGATGCGCCGCTGCCGCCGCCCGCCCAGTCGGGGCGGCGCGAGGGCGCCGCGCCGCCGCTGCCGCCGATCGAGCCAAAGCCGACCGCGGGCGCGCCGGCGGCGCCGCCGGCAGTGCCGGCGCCCGCCGGCGCCGTGCCGCTCGATCGGGCGCCGCAATTCGTGCTGCGCAGCGTGCGGCTGGACGGCAACACCACGCTCGACCCGGCGGCGGTCGATGCGGTCGTCGCGCCGTACCTCAACAAGCCGACCAGTCTTGCCGATCTCGAAGAGATCCGCCGCCGGCTGACCGCGCTTTACATCGAAAACGGCTACATCAACTCGGGTGTGCTGGTGCCCGACCAGAATGTCAGCAACGGCGCGGTGACGATGCGGGCGATCGAGGGCCGCATCACCGACGTCACGGTAAGCGGCGCCGACCGCTTTGGCGCCGACTACTTCAGCAGCCGCCTCGAACGCGCGTTGCAGACGCCGTTCAACGTGCGCGACATCGAGACCGAGCAGCAGATTCTGCTGCAGAACCCGCTGATCCGCCGGCTCAACATCGAGCTGCAGCCGGGGCTGACCCCGGGCGAAGCCAAGCTCAACGCCGATGTGCTGGAGAACAGCCCGTACAGCCTCAGCGCCTCAGTCGCCAACGACCAGTCGCCGACGGTCGGCGAAATCCGCGGCCAGCTGCAAGGGACGGCGGCCAATCTGCTCGGCCGCGGCGACATCCTGAGCGCGCAATACGGCCGCAGCAAAGGGCTCAACGACGGCTATGTCAGCTATTCGCTGCCGCTCTTGCCCGATGACACGCGGCTCAACCTGCGCTACGACCGCAACGGCACGGTGGTGATCGACCCGGCGCTGTCGCCGCTCAACATCACCAGCGACTCGCAAAGCATCTCGGTCGGGCTCAGCCGGCCGTTCTACCGCACCGCCGAGCAGATCCTGACGCTCGGGCTCAACGGCGAGCGGCGCAAGGCGCAGACCTACCTGCTCGGCATGCCGTTCGCGTTCACCGCCGGCTCGGACAACGGCAAGACCAACATCACCGTGCTGCGCTTCTATCAGGACTGGCTCGACCGCAACGCCGACCACGCGCTGAACCTGCGCTCGACGTTCAGCTTTGGCCTCAACCTGTTCGGCACGACGATCACCCCGGTATCGCCCACCAGCCGCTTCACCGCCTGGCTCGGCCAGGCCGAATACGTGCGCCGCATCTTTGACGACTGGGAGGCGGTGGTGCGCTCCGACCTGCAATTGAGCAGTGCGCCGCTGTTCCCGCTCGAACAATTCCCATTGGGCGGCATCGACACGGTGCGCGGCTACCGCGAATACCTGACCGTCACCGACGATGTGTTCTTCGCTTCGGGCGAGCTGCGCATCCCGCTCGGCAAGGTGCCGTTGCCTTATGTGACGCAGGGCGACGAGGCGGGCACCGTGCAGGTGGTGCCGTTCTACGATTTCGGGCGCAATTGGAACGTGCGGCGGCCGACCCCCTACCCGCCGGAAATTTCCGGTATCGGCGGCGGGTTCCGCTGGCTCCCGGGCGGCGGCATCGTCGCCGAGCTCTATCTCGCCAAGGCGCTGCGCCACGTCGTCTTTGGCAACTCGCTCGAAGACCGCGGCATCTATTTCCGCCTGACCACCCAGCTCTACTGAGCGGCCGCCGAGGCTACGGGTCAAAAAGCGATCCCGGCCGGCATCAATTCTTTGGTCCGCAACGCGCCAACGGCGGGCCGGTATGACGATGGCAGAGGCTGTTTGATGCTGTAGCATGGTGGCGATCGCCGATCGGGAGACCCACATGACCGCGCTGCCGCTCAACGGCTTTATCGTGCTCGACCTGACCGCGCATCGCGCCGGCCCGACCGCGGTGCGTCAGCTCGCCGATTGGGGCGCCGACGTGATCAAGATCGAGCCGCCCGGCGAGCAGACCGACGCCACCGGCAGCCGCCGCGACGGCCCCGATTTTCAGAATCTGCACCGCAACAAGCGCGCGATCACGCTCAACCTGAAGAGCAAGGACGGCCACGCGATTTTTATGAAGATGGCCGAAAAGGCCGATGTCATCGTCGAGAACTACAAATCGACCGTCAAACACCGGCTCGGCATCGATTACGATGCGGTGAAAAAGGTCAACCCGCGCATCGTCTACGGCAGCATCTCGGGATTCGGCCAGGACGGCCCCTATGAAGGCCGCCCCGGCGTCGACCAGATCGCGCAGGGGATGGGCGGGCTGATGTCGATCACCGGGCATCCGGGGCAGGGGCCGACCCGCGTCGGCATCGCGATCAACGACACCTCGGCCGGCATCCTGCTCGCCAACGCGATCACCTTGGCGCTGCTCGCGCGCGAGCGCACCGGCGAGGGGCAGTGGGTGCACACCTCGCTGCTCGAAGCGCAGATCTTCATGCTCGACTTCCAGGCCTCGCGCTACACGATGAAGGGCGAGGTTGCCAAGCAGGAGGGCAATTTTCACCCGACCTCGCCCGGCACCGGCATGTTCAAGACCGCCGACGGCTACGTCAACATCGCCGCCTCTGGCGACAGCCTGTGGAAGAAGTTCTGCGAGGTCGCCGGCGACAAGGATCTCTCGACCAACCCGGATTTCGCGACCGTCGTGGCGCGCGCCAAAAACCGCCCGGCGCTGATCGCCCACCTCAACGATGTCGTCGCCAGCAAGCCGAGCCGGTTCTGGATCGACGAGCTCGCCAAGGCCGGCGTGCCGTGCGGCCCGATCAACACGATCGACCAGGTCTTCGCCGACCCGCAGGTCAAGCACCTCAAAATCCGCCGCCCGGTCGACCACCCCAAGCTCGGCACCTTCGACATCGTCGGCCAGCCGATCCACCTGAGCGCCTACCCGCAGCCCGAGCGCCTCAAACCGACCCCCGACCAAGGCCAGCACACCGACGAGGTGCTGCGCGAGCTCGGCTACGACCCAGCGGCGATCGCCGCGTTGCACGACAAGCAC
>JAFAWI010000503.1 GCA_019241915.1 Alphaproteobacteria bacterium | reverse complement strand
AAATGCAGCGCCATCGACAGCAGCGAATTGCCGATCCACGCCATCGGCAGGTAGGCGAGGTGGTCGTCGCCGGGCCGGATGTCGTCGGCGTTTGCCAGCGCCTCGGCCGCGCTCAGCAGATTGGCGTGCGACAGCATCACGCCTTTGGGCCGCGAGGTGGTGCCCGAGGTATACGAAAACAGGCAGACGTCGTCGGGTTTGCCGGCATCGACCGCGGCCTCGACATGTCCGGGGTGAGCGGCGCCGAAAGCGCGCCCTTCGTCCTGCACGGCGCCGAACGATTTGAGGATCGGCTCGTCGTAATCGCCGAGCCCGCGCGGGTCGTCGAAGACGATCAGCTTCAGGTGCGGCAGCCGGTCCCTGACCGACAGCACCTTGTCGACCTGCTCCTGGTCCTCGGCGACGACGACCGAGACCTCGGCATGGTCGAGCACATAGGCGAGCTCGGCGGCAATCGCATCCTGGTAGGCCGGCACCGCGATCCCGCCAAGACACATCGCCGACAGCTGCGCGAAATAGAGGCGCGGGCGGTTCTCGCCGATCACCGCGACCTTGCCGCCGGCGGCAAAACCGTGCGCGGCGAGACCGAGCGCAAAATCGCGCGCCTCCTCCCAGTATTGCCGCCAGCTGTAGGGCTGCCAGATGCCGCGGTCCTTCTCGCGCATCGCCGGCCGCGCCGCGAGCGCGGACGCATTTTTGCGCAGCAGCTGCGGCAGGGTGGTGTCGACCGTCATGCCGCCTGCTCGCCGGCGGCCGGCGCGGCGTGGCCGGCGCCGAGATAGGCGTCGATCACCGCCGGATTGCTCTGCACCTCGGCGGGGCTGCCCTCGGCGATCTTGCGGCCGCGGTCGAACACATTGACCTGCTGCGAGATGTCCATCACGACGGTCATGTCGTGCTCGATCAGGATGATGGTCGTGCCCCAGTGCTGGTTCACGTCGAGGATGTAGCGGGCCATGTCCTCTTTTTCTTCCTGGTTCATCCCACCCATCGGTTCGTCGAGCAGCAAGAGCTTGGGGTCGAGCGCCAGCGCGCGGCCCAATTCGACGCGCTTGCGCAGCCCGTAGGCGAGGCCGCTGACCTGCTGCTTGCGCAGGTCTTCGAGTTCGAGGAACTCGATGAGCTCCTCGCAGCGCGCGCGGTGCGCGACCTCCTCGCGCTGCGCCAAGCCCCAATACGCCAGCGACGAGAGCACGCCCGAGCGCATATGGACATGACGGCCGAGCATGATGTTGTCGAGCACGGTCATGCCGGCGAACAGCGCGATGTTCTGGAAGGTGCGGGCGATGCCCAGCGCGGCGATCTCGGCCGGGCGCTTGTGCGTGATGTCGTGCCCTTCGAACCCGATCATGCCGGTGTCGGGCGTGTAGAAGCCGCTGATCATGTTGAGCAGCGAGGTCTTGCCGGCGCCGTTGGGACCGATGATCGAAGCGATCTGGCCTTGCGCGACCGAGATCGAGACGTCCTCGACCGCGCGTACCCCGCCAAAGCGCTTCGAGGCGCGTTCGACGGTCAGCTGCGCGCTGTGGCGCGGCTGCACGGAACCAACGGCGGCGGCACCGGCCATAAAGGTTCGACTTCCTCCCGGACAGGCGCATGCGCCACGGTTATGCTTGGCATGATGATGGCCGGGTTGGGATAAAGCAACCCGGTGCCGGGACCCCGGCGCCGCTGCGTCTTGCTGTCGCACAGCAGGCATGGAACGATGCTTCGGTGGCGACCGCGAACCCCCAGCCGCTGCCGACCGCCGTCCTGACCGGGTTTCTCGGCAGCGGCAAGACCACTCTGCTGCGGCGGGCGCTCGCCGACCCGCGCTTCACCGATACTGCGGTCGTGGTTAACGAGATCGGCGCGGTGGCGATCGACCATCACCTGGTCGATTTTGTCGAAGGGGCGGTACTGGAGTTGCCCGGCGGCTGTCTGTGCTGCGCGGTGCGCGAGGACCTGGCTCGCACGCTGCGCGACCTGATCGACCGGCGCGACGCCGGTTCGGTGCGCCCGTTCCGGCGCATCGCGATCGAAACCAGCGGGCTCGCCGAGCCGGCGCCGATCCTCTACACGCTCGGCGCCGACGCGATGCTCGACGGGCGGCTTGGCCTCGGCCGCGTCGTGACGGTGGTCGACGCGGTCAACGGCGCCGAGACGCTCGCCCGCTTTGCCGAAGCGGCGCGCCAGGCAGCGGTCGCCGACGCGCTGGTGCTGTCGAAGACCGACCTTGCGCCGGTCTCGCCCGAGCTGGATGCGGCGCTGGCGGCGCTCAACCCGAACGCCGAGCGGGTCGCCGGCCGGCAGGCGGAGGACCCGGCGGCGGTGCTGTTCGGTTCTTCGCCTTGTCTTCCCCGCGATGGCGGGGGCCCAGGGGCAATCGACCTGCCTGCGACCCTGGAACCCCGCTTTCGCAGGAAGGACGATGTGATCGTTTCGGAAGCCGCGCACACGCATGGCGTCGAGACGTTTACCTTGATCCTCAATGCGCCGATCACCCGGCTCGACTTCGCCAAGGCGCTCGGTGCGCTGGCCGGCGCCTACGGCAGCGACCTGCTGCGCGTCAAAGGCATCGTGGCGTTTGCCGACCGCGCCCACACGGACGCAAGAGGCCAGCCGGCGCTGGTGCAGGCGGCGCAACACACGATGTTCGCACCCGAATGGCTGCGCGACTGGCCCGATGCCGACCGCCGCAGCCGCCTCGTTTTTATCGTCCACGACATTCCGCGCGCGGAAGTCCTCGCGCGTTTCGCCTTCGCGTCGCCGGCGCTGATCGCCGCGCCGGTGGCGCTGCACGCTCACGGCTAGGGGAGGGTCAGATGCTCGACATCGTCATCAGCGGCGGCACTGCGGTTCTGCCGTCGGGCGCGCAACAGGCCGATATCGGCGTCGAAGGCGACAAGATCGCGGTGATCGGCGCCCCCGGCAGCCTCGCCGCGCTCGGCGCCAAGCGGACCGTCGACGCGTCGGGGCAGCTTGTCATCCCGGGCGGCATCGATCCGCACGTCCATTGCCGCTGGCCGATGCCGACGCCGGGACAGACCCAGCACAACCTGACCGACGGACCCGACCGGGTGAGCCAGGCGGCGCTGTTCGGCGGCACCACGACCATGCTCGATTTTGCGCTGGTCGACGGCGACAACACCGTGCAGCAGGCGATCGAACGGCGGCAGAAGGAATGGGCCGGCGACTGTTATTGCGACTACGCGTTTCACGTCATGGTGCAGGGCAAGCTCGACTGGGCGGTGCCTGACCAGCTAACCGAGGCGGTGCAGGCCGGCCACCCGACGGTCAAGATGTTCACCACCGACATCACGCCGTCGCGCAAGGGCCGCATGGTGCCGTTCGGCAGCGTGATGGAAGTGCTGACGGCGCTGGCCAAGGCCGGCGGCCTGGCCGCGATCCACGCCGAGGACAACGACCTCGTCATGCACATGTACGAGAAGCTGACGCGCGAAGGGCGCACCAGCTTTCACAACATGGCCGAAGTTCACACGACGTTGAGCGAGGACCTCGCGTTCAACCGGGTGATCCGGCTCGCCGCCAATATCCCGGGCGCGGCGCTCTACATGCTGCATACCTCGGCGGCCACCGGGGTCAAGGCAATCGCCGCGGCACGAGCGGAAGGCGTGCCGATCTACGGCGAAACGCTGCACCAGTACCTGATGTACACGGCCGAGGACTACAAACGGCCGAACGGGCAGATCTACCACACCTACCCGTCGCTCAAATTCGCCGAGGATCACGCGGCGCTGTGGGCCGGCACCGACCACGGCGCGATCCAGACCGTCGCGACCGACGAAATCTGCTGCCCGCTCAAATTCAAGCTGCAAGGCTCTCGGATTGACGACACGACCGGTGGCAATGCCGGGGTCGAGCCGCGCGTCTCGCTGATCTACACCGAGACGGTCGAGAAACGCGGCTACGAGCTGACGCAGTTCGTCAATCTGGTGTCGTCGAACGCGGCCAGAATCCTCGGGCTCTATCCGCGCAAAGGCGCGCTTGCGGTCGGCTCCGACGCCGACATCGTGCTGC
>JAFAWI010000125.1 GCA_019241915.1 Alphaproteobacteria bacterium | reverse complement strand
AGCGCCGCGACCACCAGCATCACGCCGAACGGCGTCTCGGGATGAGCCGAAAAATAAGCGAGGGCGATCGTCGGGATAAACAGCACAGCAGCGCTGAACATCGTCCAATTGCGGCCGCCGAAGGTGGTCACCGCGAAGGTGTAGGGGAAACGGATCAACGAGCCGATCAGGCCTGGCAGCGCCACCAACTGAAACAGCTGGTCGGTCGAATAATGAAAGCCGGCCGCGGACAGCTTGGTGACGACGATGCTCCACATCAGCCAGATCGAGAAGCCCAGGTGTTCTGCAAGGATGGAAAAAACCAGGTTGCGGCGGGCGATGAACCTGCCCTGGATGTTCCAGAAGCGCGTGTCCTCCGGGTTCCAGTCGGAAATCCAGCTCGTGTGTCTAAGCATCGTAAACCCTTCGACCAAACCCAGCGGTCGCCAAAATGCGGTCCGCCGCTTCGCTAGCGCGGAAATCGCTGCAATGTCGCAAAGCTTATGCCAGATGAAAATCGGCAGATTCGTTAGGCAAGTAGACCGACTACTTCGCCAGTCCTTGCCTAAGGGCGAGGCATTAGCCGCAAAGATGTGCGCTGCCAAATAATTAGGCAGACGCTACCGAACAGTCGATGGGCTACTTATGCGCGTATTGGGCCGCACGAGATCGACCGTTGGGCCTCAGCTCAAAGCCTCGACCCTGTGCGGGGCCGCACCGCGCAGCAGCGCGTTGCGCAGCTGCCACTCCTCGGCTGGCGGGAAGCTTGCGAGGAACTGCACGTCCCCGCCGGCGTAAAGCGCGACAGGCACGCCGTCGCGATAGAGGATGCGGTTGCCGGTTAGCGTCGCCAGCCGCGGCCCCGGCGTCGCGGTGCCGGCGAGGTTGAGCGGGTCGGCGCCGGACAGCGAAACCAGCGTGCGGGCTTCCGGCTTGCGCCGCGTCTCGCGTAAGAAGCCGATCGCCTCGGGTAGGGCATATTGCTCGCCCGAGAACCCGGCGACAAAACGGCCGCCGCGAATGTCGCCGCGCGCCTCCAGCCGCCGGTAGACGCGCAGCAGGTCGCGCCATGGCGGCAGCCACGCCGCCTCGCGCTCGATCAGCCGCCAGAACACGACGCCGTAGCGCCGCAGCAGCGTCCGCGCCAGGTGCTCGGCGGCTTCGGCCGCGGCCTTGCCCGCATCGTCGGACGGGCGCGGCCGGCGCGCCAGGGACCAGCGCCCGGCATTCTCCATCGCGAAGCTCAGCGTGCGGCGGCGACGCCGGCTGGCGCTCGATGTCGGTGCCAGCAACGCGCGCAGCCCGGCAAAACTGTCGGACGTGACCAGTCCCAGCGCGACCAGCTCGGCCAGCGCCTCCTCGACCTGCGGCCGCAGCAACCCGCTGCCGTCGGCCAACTCGTCGAAGAACGAGGCACCTTCGTCACGGATCACCTCGATCACCCGGCGCGCGGTGGCGCTTGGCGCGACGCCTTCCGGCGACGGCGACAGCAGCGTCCACAGCGCCGCATTGCGCCGCGCGAGCAGCGTAATCGGCGTCGTCCGTACCGGAGATACCCCGCGGCCGCTCTCCTCCGGGCGCGGGCTGCGGGGCCGCAACCGCGCCCAGGCGACGCGGCCCGACAGGCACAGATCGTCGAGCCAGGCGGGGTCGTAGTCGGCCAGCCGCGCCGGCAGGATTTCGCTTTCCCAAGCTCCGGCCGCCGCCTCGTAGCCTTCGAGCTGGCCGACGATTGCGGTCAGCGCGTCGGGTCCTTCCATCCGCGAATCCGGTGCGACGCGCTGCCACGCAAACAGGAAGCGCAGGAAGTCGCGCGCCGCGACCGGCTGAATCTCGGCGCGCAGCCGGCTGACCGTGTAGCGGTGGATGCGTTGCAGCAGCCGGCGCTCGCACCACTCCTCATCCGGGGCGCCCGGGGTGAAGCGGCCGCGCAGCGCAAACCCCTCCGCCTGCAACGCGTCGAGCGCAAAGGCGATGGCATCGGTGTCGAGCCCCAACGGCGCTGCCAGCGCCGCCTGGCTCACCGGCCCCAGCCCTTCGAGCCGCCCGCGCAGGATCTCGACCAGCGCCAGGTCGGCCGACCAGTGGCGCTGCGCGTAGGCGGCGGGCGCGGCAATCGGCGGCTCCGCCGCCGCCTCCGGCCACAACGCCGCAAACTGCGGCAGCCGCTCGGCCGCGACCCACAGCATTGCATCGCCGCGCCGCAGCCGCGTCGCGCGCCGGCTCGCGGCCAATTCGCCGAGCCAGCCCGCCCAGCCGGGCGTGTTGCCGATCTCGCGTTCGCCGAGGAAGCCGAGCCAGACCAGCGCGTCGTGCATCTCGTCGGCATTGGTCGGCTCGGGCCATGCTTCCTCGCGCACCCGCGCGACCGCCTCGGGATCGAGCCGGCCGAGCTCGGCGGCGTCCTCCGGCGCCAGCCAGCGCCGCCCCATTACCGCTTGCGTGCGGCGTTCTTCGAGCGGTGCGTCGTCGAGATAGGCGTAGGGCCGGGCCGACAGTACTTCGAGTGCCAGCGGCGACGGCTCGGTCAGGTCGCGGGTCACGACCCGCACCTCGCCCGCCTCGATCCGCGCCAGCAGCCGTTCGAGACCGGCGATATCCATCGCCTCGTTGAGGCAATCGTCGATCGTCTGTCGCACCAGCAGGTGATCGGGAATTTCGCGCGGTCCGGCGAGGTTCTCTGCGCAGGCCAGCTGGTCGGGGAAGATTGCCGCGATAAGGTCTTCGGCATCCATCCTCGCCAGCTGCGGCGGCACTTTCTTGCCGCCGCGAAAGCGCGGCAGCGCCAGCGAGACGCCGGTGACCCAGCGCCAGCGCGTCATGAACATCGGCGAATCGAGCAGCGCCTGGGTCAGCACCTCGCGCACGCTCGCTGAGTTGAGATAGCGCGGCACCTCGTCAAGCGCAAAGCTGTGCGCCGTGGTCAGCGACAGGCTGATGTTGTCCTCGGTCGCGGCCGCCTGCAGTTCGAAATTGAACCGCGCGCAAAACCGTTTGCGCAATGCCAAGCCCCACGCGCGGTTGATCCGGCTGCCGTACGGCGAGTGGATGACCAGCTGCATCCCGCCGACCGCATCGAAGAAACGCTCGAACACGATGGTGTCGAGCGTCGGCAGCACGCCGAGCGCGGCATGCGCTGCCGCCAGATACTCCGTGATCTGCCGCGCGTCGGGCTCGCCGAGCCCGACTTCGCCCGCGAGCCACCCCATGGCCCCCTTTTCCCCACTCGGGGAGAAGGCTGGGGAGAGGGGGAAATCGTCCAGGCGCTCGGTTGAACCCTCATCCGGCCGCCGCTCCGCGGCGGCCGCGATCTCCCGCATTGCAGGAGAGGGATCTGCCGCCAGTCGCGCTGCGATCTCGGCCCGCAGCCGCGACACCGATGCCGACAGCTCGTCGCTGCGGCCCGGCGCCTCGCCGAGCCAGAACGGCACGCTCGGCGGCGCGCCCTGCGCATCCTCGACCCGCACGACGCCGCGCTCGACCCGCTGGATGCGGTACGAGGCGTTGCCGAGCTGGAAAACGTCGCCGGCCAGGCTCTCGACGGCCCAGTCCTCGTTGACCGTGCCGATGATCTGGTTCTCGGGCTCGAGCAGCACCTGGTAGTCGGCATTGTCGGGGATCGTGCCGCCCGAGGTCAGCGCGGTGATCCGCGCGCCCCGCCGCGGGCGCAGCATCTTGTTCACGGCGTCGTGGTGGATCAGCGCGCCGCGCCGCCCTCGCCGCGTGCTGAAACCCTCGGCGAGCATCGCGACGCAAGCGTCGAAATCGGCCCGCGGCAGGGTGCGGAACGGCCAGGCGCGGCGGATCAGCGCGTAGAGTTCCTCCTCGCGCCACTCGCCGCACGACACCTCGGCGACGATCTGCTGCGCCAGCACGTCGAGCAGGTTTTCCGGGATGCTCAGCGTATCGAGCTCGCCTCGCCGCACGCTGTCGAGCAGCGCTGCGCACTCGACCAGCTCGTCGCGCGACAACGGAAACAGCCGGCCCTTGGGGGTGCCGTCGACCGCGTGGCCCGAACGGCCGACGCGCTGCAGAAAGCTCGCGATCGATTTGGGCGAGCCGATCTGGCAGACGAGATCGACGTCGCCGATATCGATGCCGAGTTCGAGCGAGGCTGTCGCCACCAATACTTTGAGTTCGCCCCGCTTCAGCCGTTGCTCGGCGTCGA
Source organism: Alphaproteobacteria bacterium (assembly GCA_019241915.1). Taxonomy (GTDB): domain Bacteria; phylum Pseudomonadota; class Alphaproteobacteria; order ATCC43930; family CGMCC-115725; genus DATARH01. Next base: position 8,792 of record JAFAWI010000125.1, on the reverse strand, counting down.
GCCGATGCTCCTTGGCGAGACTGCCATGATGGGCCGCGATGCGCTGTTCGCCGATCCGCTCCGACAATTGTCGCGTCGCGCGCTCGGCAAGCCGCCGCGTGTTGACAAAAATCAGAGTGGTGCGATGTGCCTCGATCAGCTCGGCTAACCGGTCGTAAACCTGCGCCCAGACCTCGTGCGACATCACCGCTTCGAGCGGCGACGACGGCATTTCCAGCGCTAGGTCGCGTGCCCGCCGATGCCCGGTATCGATGACAGTGCACTGAGGCGAATCTGAAAATTTAGCCTGTCCGCCCGCCGGCCGGGGGGATAGGGCAGGGTGAGGGGGGCCTGCCGGAGTAATTTCGGCAGCCTCGACCTGCCCCTCACCCAGGCATTGCTTTGCAATGGGTCCCTCCCGATCGGGCAATGCGGGAGAGGGGCTTGAGGCGGAACGCGCGCCGACAAGAAACCGCGCTACGAGCTCGATCGGCTTTTGCGTCGCCGAGAGTCCGATCCGCAACAGGCATCCGCCGCACAGCGCCTCCAGCCGCGCCAGCGAGACCGCAAGATGCGTCCCGCGCTTGTTCGACGCGAGCGCATGGATTTCGTCGACGATCACGGTGCGCGTGGTCTTTAGCATCTTGCGGCCCGATTCGGAGCCGAGCAGCAGGTACAGCGATTCCGGCGTCGTCACCACGATGTGCGGCGGCCTCTTTGCCATCTTCTGGCGTTCGCCCGAGGGCGTATCCCCGGTACGCACCCAGGTTCGGATGTCGAGCGACGGCAGCCCGCGCGCTGCCAATTCTTCGGCGATACCGGCGAGCGGCGCCTGCAGATTCTTCTGGATGTCGTTCGACAGCGCCTTCAATGGCGAGACATAGACGATCTGCGTCGCGTCTTCCAGGCCGGCCGCCGGCGCCTTGGCGTCGGGCCCCTGGCGCACCAGCCCATCGATCGCGGCGAGGAACGCGGCGAGCGTCTTGCCCGACCCGGTCGGCGCGGCGATCAGCACGTTGCGTCCGGATTTGATCACCGGCCACGCCTCGGCTTGCGCCGCGGTCGGCGCGGCGAAGCAGCGGTCGAACCAGGCAGCGACGGCGGGGTGGAAGAGCGAAACAGGCGACATAGGCAAGGTCAGTTATGTCAGCCCGGGCGAGGATTGTTGCAAGCCCAAAGCAGCAAGTGGCACCTCTTCGGCTCGCTCTGCTCGCCGCCTCCGGCGCATGTGGGCGCGGAGATACGCTGAAGCTCCCCCTGCAATGCAAGAGGGGACCATGCGCAGAAAGGTGGAAGGGGCGGTGCGACCAAACAGCCGCGGCGCCTGCCACGCAACCTGCGGCGGGTCGGGTTGTTTGACTGGTACCGCCCGCAATCAGGTGCCCCCGATGACCTGTTATCCGAAACCGCCGTTTGCGGAGCAGCAGCAGCCCGTGCCCGGCCGGACGGCGCAGATGAACCCGCGCCCCGACCATGGCGAGGACAGTTATCGCGGCTCGGGCCGCCTCGCGGACAAAAAAGTCCTGATCACCGGCGCCGATTCGGGCATCGGCCGCGCCGTTGCGATCGCCTTTGCGCGCGAGGGCGCCGACCTGCTGGTCTCGTATCTCGATGAAGATGAAGACGCGCGCGAGACTCAGCGCTGGGTCGAGCAGGCCGGCCGCAGATGCGTCCTCGTCCCTGGCGACATTTCCGAGCCGAAGCACTGTCGTGCGCTCGTCGAGCGGGCGGTCAAGGAGTTCGGGCGGATCGACGTGCTGGTCAACAATGCCGCTCACCAGATGACCTTTGATTCGCCTGACGAGATTTCCGACGAGGAGTGGCAAGGCACCTTCGCCGTCAACATCCACGCGATGTTCTACTTGACCAAGGCGGCGCTGCCGCACATGCAGCCGCACGCGGCGATCATCAACACGGCCTCGGTCAACGCCGACAACCCGAGCCCGCAATTGCTCGCCTACGCGACAACCAAGGGCGCGATCCAGAACTTCACCGCCGGGTTGGCGCAGATCGTCGCGGAGAAGGGCATTCGCGCCAATGCGGTGGCGCCGGGGCCGGTCTGGACCCCGCTCATCCCGTCGACGATGCCGCCCGAAAAAGTGGCGCATTTCGGCGAGAACTATCCGATCAAACGTCCAGCACAACCGGCCGAGCTGGCGCCCGTCTACGTGATGCTGGCGAGCGACGAGGCGAGCTACGTGTCGGGCGCGATGGTTGGGGTCACCGGCGGCAAGCCGATCATCTAGGAGGCCGATCATCTAGGAGGCCGATCATCTAGGAGGAGGTCATGGCCGCCGAAATCGATACCCGGATCGACAATCACGCCGCGCAGGCCGCGGGACATCGAGCGCCGCCCTCTGGCGCAACCGGTATGGTTGGTGCATAGGCTATATGCAAACCGCTCGCCGTTTGGCGTCAGGGGAGGGGGCTCGCGATGACGAACATTGGGGACACCACCTCGGCTGGGGTCGCTAGACCGGAGCCGACCCGGCGGCGTCTGGTCGGCTGGGGTGCGGCCGGCGCGTCGCTCGCCTTCGGCGGCGCCATTTTTGGTTCGCCGCTGTGGCGCGTCGCCATCGCCCAGGCCAAGCCTTACAAAATCGGCAGCGTCCATTCCCTGACCGGCCCCGGCGCGCCGGTCGGCAAGACCGCGTTGATCGGCGTCCAAATGGCCGTCGACCGCATCAACAACGCGGGCGGCATCAACGGGCGCAAGATCGAGCTGGTCGTCGAGGACGACGAGACCAAGCCCGATGTCGGCCGCCGCAAGGTCGAGAAGCTGCTGGTCGAGGACCAGATCGACGCTCAGGTCGGCGGCGAGATTTCGAGCATCTGCCTGGCCTGCATGCCGGTCTATGACGACCATCAGGTCGTCAACATGATCGGCGTCTGCCTCGACACAACAATCACCACCAGCAAATGCAACCGCTACAGTTTTCGGCCGTACGACTACGCACCGGCGCAGGCGGTCGCATTCGCGCCGTACCTGGTCGGCAAACTCGGCAAGAAGTGGCACATCATTTACGCCGACTATGCGTGGGGACAATCGACCCGCGACGCGTATGCCGAGCAGATCAAAAAGAACGGCGGCGATGTCGTCGGGGGCACCGGCATCCCGATCGGCACCGCCGACATGACGCCGTTCCTCTCGAAGATCAGCGGCGAGTTTGACGGGTTGTTCGGGATTTTCTTCGGCGCCGACGGCGTGACGCTCGGCAATCAGGCGTTCGACCTCGGGCTGACCAAGAAGTACAAATGGGCCGGCGATGGCGCAATGTGCGAATCGACCAACCTGCCCGGGCTCGGTCACAAGATCGACGGCTTCACCGGGATTAACCGCTACGTCCCGGTCATGGACGCGCCGCTCGACACGCCCTACCACAAGGCGTTTTTCGAAGAGGCCGTGGCCCGCCTCAAAAAGATGGACCCGTCGGGACCGCTGCCCGACCGCTACGTGCAATCCAACTACGAGGCCGTCAATGCGCTAAAGCTCGGCATCGAGAAATCGGGCTTCCAGGGACGCGACGACACGCCGAAGCTGATCGCGGCGCTCGAAGGCCTCGAAATGAAGGAGGGGCCGGATTTCCCGCAGGGCGACAAGACCCTGCGCAAAGAGGATCACCAGGCCTTTGTCCGCGAGTTCATCTACGAGGTGAAGGACGGCGGCTATCACATCAAGGACGTTGTCCCCAAGGAGAAGACTATCGTCCCGCCGGCCTGCACGTTTTCCGCCTAAGTGGCGGTTGACGCCCCACGCGCGGCGTCTCCCGGCGAAGCGGCGCCGGGGCATGCCGCCGAGCCGCTGCTCCGCACGCGCGGGTTGACCATCCGCTTCGGCGGTCTCACCGCGCTCAACAACGTCGACTTCTCGGTCGCTCGTGAGGAAATCCGTGCCGTCATCGGCCCCAACGGCGCCGGCAAGAGCACGTTTTTCAATTGCCTGACCGGCGTGCTGCGGCCAACCTCCGGTGCGATCCTGTTTGGCGGCGCCGACATCACCGGGCTGCCGCCCGACAAGATATCGCAGCGCGGCATCGCCCGCTCGTACCAGATCACCAACATCCTGCCCAACGCCACGACGCTTGAAAATGTGCGCATCGCGGCGCAGTCCCGGCGGCACAGCTGGAGCCTGCTGAGCCATTATCGCGCTTATCGGGACATCATCGAAAAATCGGAAGCGGCGCTCGATTCGGTGGGCCTGCTGCCAAAGGCCTACGAGCTGGCGGCAAACCTGTCGCATGGCGAGCAGCGCACATTGGAGATTGCCATCGCGCTCGCCACCGAGCCGCTGCTGCTCTGCCTCGACGAGCCGACCGCTGGGATGAGCGCGGCCGAGACCCAACAGACGATGATGCTGGTACGCAGCATCGCCAAGCACCTGACGATCCTCATAGTCGAACATGATATGCAGGTCGTGATGGAGCTGGCGCAGCGCGTCACGGTTTTTCACTACGGCGCGGTTCTGGCTGAGGGTTCGCCGGCGGAAATACAACAAAATAAAAGTGTTATGGACGTCTATCTCAAGGCATGAGCGAGTATCCGTGAGCGTCGCCGAGGCTGCTCCGGCGGCGCCGTCCGTCGCGCCGACTGTTGAGGGTGAGCCGCTGCTGCGTGTTGCCGGCATCCACACCTATTACGGCAAGAGCCACATCCTTGACGGCGTCTCGCTCACGGTCGGACGGGCCGAAATCGTTGGGCTGCTCGGCCGCAACGGCGTCGGCAAAAGCACCACGCTCAAAGCGATCGCCGGCATCGTCCACCCGCGCAGCGGCGCGATCGCCTTCGATGGGCAGCCGGTGGCAGGCCTCGCGCCGCACACCGTCGCTCGCCTCGGTATCGCCTATGTCCCGGAGGAGCGGCGGATCTTCCCGTATCTGACGGTGCTCGAAAACCTGCGCACCGGACTTGACCGTCGCGGCGTCTCCAAGGCCCGGAAGGCAGCGTTGCTCGACAAGGCCTATGCCTATTTCCCGCGTCTTGCCGAACGCCGCGCCCAGTTCGGCGGCACGCTGTCGGGTGGCGAGCAGCAGATGCTGGCGATCGCGCGGGCGATGATGCTCGAGCCGAAAGTCATCCTGCTCGACGAGCCGACGGAAGGGCTGATGCCGAGCATGGTATCGCAGATCGCCCAAATCGTCGGCGCTCTCAGCCGCGAAGGCGTTGCCGTGCTGTTGGTCGAACAGAACGTGCCGCTGACGCTCGAAGCCTGCCGTCGCGTCTATTTCATCGAGAAGGGCGTCGTACGGCATCACGCGCTGGCCGCCGAGCTTTCGCTCGACCACTCCGCAATCCATCAGTACCTCGGTGTCTGATGAACATCCCGTTCGACCAGTTCCTGATCCAGACCATCAACGGGATCGTCACCGGGATGATTCTGGCGATGGTGGCCTCGGGGCTGACCCTGATCTTCGGCATCATGGATGTCGTCAATTTCGCGCACGGCGAGCTGTTCATGCTCGGCGCCTATGTCGGCGTTTTGACCTTGGCGGCGACCGGCAATTTCTGGATTGCGCTGATCGCCGCGACGCTGGCTATTGCGGTGCTCGGCGCGGTCATCTACCTGACGACCTTGCGCCCTTTGATCGGGCGCGACCCGCTGACGACGATCCTCGCGACATTCGGGGTGTCGCTGGTGCTGCAGAACTACGCGCTGTGGCAGTTCGGTCCGGTGGCGCGCAAGATCGAGGAGCCGATCACCGGCCATTTTTCGTTGTTTTACCTCGAGTATCCCTATTACCGGCTGGCGATCGCGGTGCTCGCCGTCGCGATCATCGGCGGGCTCTGGCTGTTTTTGAAGCACGGCACCTACGGCATCTGGATCCGCGCGACAACGCAGGACCGGGTCATGGCGCAGGCGATGGGTATCCCGGTCCCCTGGGTGCTGACGGCGGTGTTCGCCATCGGCGCCGGTATGGCCGCCGCGAGCGGCGTGCTGTTCGGGCCGCTGGTCGGCGTCAATTCGCAGATGGGCACGAGCTGGGTGCTGCGCGCCTTTATCGTCGTCGTGGTCGGCGGCATGGGCAGCATCAGCGGCTCGATCGCCGCGGCGATCTTCATCAGCCTGCTCGAAGCCTATGCCTCGCTCTGGGTCAGCCCGGCACAGGCGGTCATTGTCTCCTTTGTTGTGCTGATCCTGACGCTGCTGTTTCGGCCGACGGGGCTGTTTGTGCCGACCCCGAAATGAGCCGGCGCCGGTTCTTCGTCTATTGGGTGGGGTTCGCGGTCATCGTCGCGCTGCTCGCGGTCGCGCCGCTGGTGCTGCCCGAGTTCTGGCGCCGCTTTTTGACCGAGATCCTGATCTGGGGCCTCTTGGCGATGTCATCCGACATCCTGATCGGCTATACGGGCATGGTCTCTTTCGGCCATTCGGCGTTTTTTGGGCTCGGCATGTACGGCGCCGCCGCGGCATTGCTGGGGTCAAGCCCACCGAACTTGTGGCTGGCGCTGCTTTACGGGTTGGCGAGCGCGGCCGCAGTCGCCGCGTTTGTCGCCTATTTCTCGACCCGGCTGCGCGACATTTATTTTGCGATAACAACGCTGATCTTCTCCCAGATCTTCTATGTCGTGATCTTCACGTCCACCGCTTGGACCGGTGGGGAGAACGGGCTCAACTTCAGTCGCCCGCGCTTCGCCATCCCGTATTTGTTCTCGCTGCGCTTCACCCCGGCCGTGTTGCACTGGTTCGTGCTCGCCATTGTCGCGCTGTCGTACCTGCTGCTGCGCCGCATTACGCACTCGCCGTTCGGCATGGTGCTGCAGTCGATCCGCGAAAACGAGGCGCGGACCCGCGCCATCGGCTACGCCGTCGAGCGCTACAAGATCGTCGCGGTGATGCTGTCGGGCGTGTTTGCCGGTCTCGCCGGCGTACTCTACGCGTTGCAGAACCAGTTCGCCGCGCCCGATTTCGTGTTCTTCGTCGTGTCGGGCGAGGTCGTCATCTACAACGTCGTCGGCGGCATCGGCACGCTGGTTGGACCGGTCGTCGGCGCCGCGTTCTTTCTGCTCCTGCGCGAGGCCTTCTCGCGCTTCTTTACCGAATTCTACCTGATCCCGCTCGGCGTGATCTTTATTGCCATCGTCATCTTTATGCCGCGCGGCCTGCTCGGCTTCGCGCGCCGCTGGCTCAACGGCTAGCGCTATCGTAACAAAGGCGTTGCTTAATCGCGATTTAGCGGTGTTAGACTTATCCACTTTCCGAGGCGGATCCCGGAAAGCACCATGGAACAAGCCGCTCCTCGTCATATTCGCCTGACGTCGCATCCAAGCACCGGGCGGGGCAGCGTGCCGCTCGCCTGGGGTGCGGTCAACGCCAAGATGCGCGGCCCGGTCGTCGCCAGCCCGGCCGATCCGGTCCATCGCAATGCGATCGGCTCGTATTCCGGCGCCTATGCGGTTTACCGAGCCTTGGCGGTGGCGACCGGCGCGCTCGCGCGCGACCACCGGCCCGACCTCACCGATACCGCGCCGGTCGCACTCGTCGGGCCGCACCCGCAATGGGCCGATCCGCAGAAAATCGTCTCGCTCGATCCGTACGGGCACCTCGTCGGCGAGGTTTTCGCCGACGCGATCGGGCGCGGGGTCGATGCGCGGCCGACCATTGCGATCACGCGCGCGCGCATCAGCCTGCCCGAGATAGGTGCACGCGCGCCGCTGACCGGCCTCAAGCCCGACGGAGGCGTGCTGCTCGATAGCGGCGAGATCCGCGTCACCAAGGCGGCGATCGATCCGGTTTGGTACCTGCCGGGCGTCGCCGCGCGCTTTGGTATTGCCGAACATCAGCTGCGCCGAACGCTGTTCGAGGAAACCGGCGGCATGTTTCCCGAGCTGATCACCCGCCCGGACCTCCAGGTGTTTCTGCCGCCGATCGGCGGGACCACGGTTTATCTGTTCGGCGACATTGAGCGGCTCGGCGACCCGCGCCGGGTCATTGCGTGCCGCGTTCATGACGAATGCAACGGCTCCGACGTGTTCGGCTCCGACATCTGCACTTGCCGGCCCTACCTGGTTCATGGGGTCGAGGTTTGCGTCGAGACCGCGCAGCAAGGCGGGGTCGGCATCGTCGTCTACAACCGCAAGGAGGGCAGGGCGCTCGGCGAGGTCACCAAGTTTCTCGTCTACAACGCGCGCAAGCGGCAGCAAGGCGGCGACCGCGCCGACACCTATTTCCGCCGTACCGAATGCGTCGCCGGCGTACAGGACATGCGCGTGCAGGAGCTGATGCCGGATGTGGTCCACTGGCTCGGCGTCAGCCGCATCGACCGCTGGGTGTCGATGTCGAACATGAAGCATGGCGCGTTGACCGCGCAGGGGATCGCAATCGGCGAGCAGGTCGCGATCCCGCCGGGTCTGGTACCGCCCGATGCTGGGGTCGAGATCGCTGCGAAACGCGCCGCCGGCTATTTCTCGCCCTCCGGCATCCCCAGCACCGCCGAGCTCGGTCTCGCGGCCGGCCGGCGCCTGGACGAATGAATGACGAAAGGGCGCGGGCCGAGTATTTGCTGAGCGCGGCTGCGGTCCGCGAGCGCTGCACGCGGGTGCTGGAGGCCGCGGAACGCGGCGGGACAGCACATTTTCGCCTCGCCGCCGAGCGGCTGCGCGATGTTGCACGGCTCGTCGCCGATGTAACGCGGCGGCGCTACCCGGACCTGCGCGTGCCGCCACACAGCCGCTGGCGGCATTTTGCTGCTGGCGGCGTCGATCGAGCCGCGCTGGTCGCGCCGGGCGCCGACGCCGGCGAAACCGCGCGCGCCAAAATCGACCTCGCAATCGTCTCGGTACTGCTCGACGCCGGTGCCGGCGCGGCCTGGCGCTAT
>JAFAWI010000545.1 GCA_019241915.1 Alphaproteobacteria bacterium | reverse complement strand
CGATATTATAATCGGGCCAACCGGCGTCCTAAAGCGGAAAGCCGCCACCGAGTTAACCGCCCACCACCTGTTTCGCTGTGCTGCCGATCGCAGCCGGGGAGTCGGCGACGGTGATGCCGGCGCTGCGCAGCGCCTCGATCTTGTCGCCGGCGCCGCCCTTGCCGCCGGCGATGATTGCGCCGGCATGGCCCATGCGGCGGCCGGGCGGCGCGGCGATCCCGGCGATAAACCCAACCACGGGCTTTTTGCGCCGGGCCGACTTGATCAGCGCCGCGGCGTCTTCCTCGCCGCGGCCGCCGATCTCGCCGATCATGACGATCCCCTCGGTCTCGCGGTCGGCGAGAAACATCTCGATGACGTCGATGAAGTCGAGCCCATGGACAGGGTCGCCGCCGATCCCGACACAGCTCGATTGGCCGAGCCCGGCGGCGGTCGTCTGCGCCACCGCCTCATAGGTTAGGGTGCCGGAGCGCGAGACGATACCGACCCGCCCGCGGCGGTGGATGTGCCCCGGCATGATGCCGATCTTGCATTCGTCCGGGGTGATGACGCCGGGGCAGTTCGGCCCGATCAGCGTCGTTCGCGACCCGGACAGCGCGCGCTTGACGTGCACCATGTCCTGCACCGGGATGCCGTCGGTGATGCACACGACGAGCGGGATTTCGGCGTCGATCGCTTCGAGGATGGCGTCGGCAGCCGACGGCGGCGGCACATAGATGACGCTGGCTGTACAGCCGGTCGCGGCCTTCGCTTCGTGCACCGTGTCCCAGACCGGCAGGTCGAGATGCTTGCTGCCGCCTTTGCCCGGGGTAACGCCGCCGACCATTTTGGTGCCGTAGGCGATCGCCTGCTCGGAGTGAAACGTGCCCTGGGCGCCGGTGAAGCCCTGGCAGATGACGGTCGTCGCGCCGTCGACGATAATCGCCACCGGATCAGCGTCCCGCCGCGTCGGCGAGCGATGCGACCGCCTTTTGCGCCGCGTCGCCGAAATCGCTCGCGGTGATGATCGGCAAGCCCGACTGTGCCAGGATCTTGCGGCCGAGCTCGACGTTGGTGCCTTCGAGCCGCACCACCAGCGGGACGTTCAGGTTGACTTCGCGCGCCGCGGCGACGACGCCCTCCGCGATCACATCGCAGCGTGCGATGCCGCCGAAGATGTTGACGAGGATGGCCTCGACGTTGGGGTCGCTGAGGATCAGCTTGAACGCGGCGGTGACCCGCTCGCGCGTTGCGCCGCCGCCGACATCGAGGAAATTCGCCGGGCTGCCGCCGTGCAGCTTGATGATGTCCATCGTCGCCATCGCAAGACCGGCGCCGTTGACCATGCAGCCGATATTGCCGTCGAGCTTGACGTAGGACAGCGAGTGGCGCGCGCCCTCGCGCTCGATCGGGTCCTCCTCGTCCTCGTCGCGCAGTCCCTCGACTTCGGTTTGGCGGAACAGCGCGTTGTCGTCAAAGCTCATTTTGGCATCGAGCGCGACGAGCTTTCCGGCACCGGTCACGGCGAGCGGGTTGAGCTCGATCAGCGCGGCGTCGAGCTCGTGGAAGGCGCGGTAGAGCGCACCGACCAGCTCGACCATCGGCTTGACCCGCTCCGCCCCGAGGCCGAGCTGGAACGCCAGGCGGCGGCCATGGAACGGCTCGATCCCGGTTGCCGGGTCGATGGATTCTTGGACGATCTTGTCCGGCGCGCGGGCGGCCAGCTCCTCGATTTCGACGCCGCCCTCGGCGGCGGCGACCAAGGTCGTACGCCCGCTCGTACGGTCGATCGACAGCGCCAGGTACAGCTCGCGGCCGATATCGGACGCCGCTTCGACATAGACGCGCTTGACGTCGCGGCCCTGCGGCCCGGTCTGGTGGGTGACGAGCCGCTTGCCGAGCATCGCGGCAGCCGCCGCTTCGGCCTCGGCGGGCGAGCCGACCAGCTTGACGCCGCCCGCCTTACCGCGCCCGCCGGCATGGATCTGCGCTTTGACCACCCATCGGTCGCCGCCGAGCCGCTGGGCGACGGCCGCCGCTTCCGCCCCTGTGTAGGCGATGCCGCCCGGCTGCACCGGCACGCCATATTGGGCGAGCAGTTGCTTTGCCTGGTACTCGTGGATGTTCATGGCGGCTAGGCCGCTTGCAGCTTCCTTGCCACTTCGATCAGTTCGCGCACCGCGGCGCAAGATTTGTCGAAGGCCGCTTTTTCGTTGGGGTCGAGCGAAATTTCGACGATCCGCTCCACCCCGCTTGCGCCGATCACCACCGGCACGCCGACATAGAGGTCCTTGACGCCGTATTGTCCGTCAAGCTGCGCCGCGCAGGGCAGCACGCGCTTCTTGTCGAGCAGATACGCTTCGGCCATCGAGATCGCCGCGCTCGCCGGCGCGTAAAATGCCGAGCCGGTCTTCAGCAGGTTGACGATCTCGGCGCCGCCGTCGCGCGTGCGCTGGACGATCGCGTCGAGCTTCGCCTGCGTGGTCCAGCCCATCTTCACCAGATCGGGCAGCGGGATGCCGGCAACGGTCGAATAGCGCACCAGCGGCACCATCGTGTCGCCGTGGCCGCCCAGCACAAACGCGGTCACGTCCTCGACCGACACGCCGAATTCCTCGGCGAGGAAATAGCGAAACCGCGCGCTGTCGAGCACGCCGGCCATGCCGACGACCCGGTTCGCCGGCAGCCCGCATGCCTGCTTCATCACCCAGACCATCACGTCGAGCGGATTGGTGATGGTGATGACAAAGGCGCCGGGGCAATATTGCTTGATCGCCGCACCCACCTGCGCCACGACCCTGGTGTTGATGCCGATCAGGTCGTCGCGGCTCATCCCCGGCTTGCGCGGCACACCGGCGGTGACGATGACCACGTCCGCGTCCCGGATCGCCGAATAGTCGTTGGCGCCCGTGATCTGCGCGTCATAGCCCTCGATCGAGGAGCCCTGGACGATGTCGAGCGCCTTGCCCTGCGGCACCCCGTCGACGATGTCGAACAGCACGACGTCGCCCAGCTCTTTGATGCCCGCCAGCAAAGCAAGCGTGCCGCCGATCTGCCCGGCGCCGATCAGCGCGATCTTCTTGCGTGCCATGTCGACCCTCGTGGCTGGATGGCGGCGGGTTTAGCGCGATTTCCGCAGCCGGGCAAGGTGACGCGCCGGGGGGGCCTGGGCCGCCGAGGCCCCGCAGCGTCACTTAGTGGAAGCGCGGCTTGACCTCTTCGCACAGCAGCCGCAACGCGCGCATCACGCCGTCATGCGGTATGAGACCGCCGCAATTGAGTTCGGCGAGGATGCCGTCGAGGCCGATCTCGTCCTCGACCTCGCGTAGCCTAGCGGCAAAGCTGTCGGGCGTGCCGCAGATCACCTGCGTCGCCAGCGCCTCGTCAAAGGTCAGCGCTTCGAGCCGCTCGACCCGCGCCAGCCGCTGCGCCGCGACCTCGCCGCCGGCGCGCCGCGCCGAATCGCGGCCGAGCTCGGCCTGGTAGCGGAAGAAGCTCATCAGGCTGGCTTCAAGCTCGGTGCGGGCGCGCTGCTCGGTCTCCGCGAGATAGGCCGGCACACGTAGATAGACCTGGCCGTCGCCCGGATGCCCCGCCGCCTTGTAGGCTTCGCGGTACGCCGCGATGTAG
>JAFAWI010000178.1 GCA_019241915.1 Alphaproteobacteria bacterium | reverse complement strand
TCGATGCCGTCGGCTCCCGGGAAGCGGCAGGACGCGCCAACGACGGCAATCGGTTCGTTATTCATCCCCACCGCTGCAAATGACCGCCGAAAGCCGCCCCGCCCCGTGCCCTTGCAACAGTGTCGCCGCCGCCGACCAGCGTCAATCGAACTTGGCACGCCCGCGCCAGCGAGACGACAGGCGCACCTCAGTAAAGGCGGCCTAAAAGACGGCGGCCTAAAAGACGGCGGCCTAAAAGAAGAATGTCAGGTTCTTGGTCATCAGCACGTTCTGGTCGAGGACGATCTTGCGGCGGCCGATCAGCCAGCCGCCATTCCCGTCGCGACGCAAGGTGTCCTCGCGCTTGCCGACCAGCAGGTCGGTTTCGGTCTCGACCCGGTTGCGGTAGACCAGAAAACGGCACTTCGCGGTCACCTCGCGCGGGTCGGCGACCGACGGGGTCGCCTCCAGAACCTGCACGTTGGACACCATATGGGCGATGCGCGATTGCGGCTCCTCGGCCCAGTGGATGCCGGTCTGAATCTGGCGCACGCGGCGGGTCAGCGTTTCCTTGCCCTCGTCAAACCAGGCAATGTCGCTGCCTTCGCGGGTGAATTCGCGGCCGGTGTCGTCGCCGTATTTGACATTGCGCCGCATCGGCATCCAGTAGCGGATGTCGTCGGCGAGCAGCGCCAGCCATTCGTCGTAACGCCGCTCGTCGAGCAGCTCGGCCTCGGCGTAGAGAAAGTCGGCGACCTCCTGGGTCAGCAGCAGCCGGGCGAGACGCGGGTCGCTCATGGCTTTGGCCCCGCACGCAGCTCGACCCCGGCCATCGCTTCGAGCACGCGGGCGATGACCGGAAACCCTTCGCCGCCCCAACCCTGCGCCTGCGCGCGGGCATAGACGTCCGAGGCGAGCGCGCCAAGCGTCGCGGGGGCGCCGACATCGCGCGCCAGCGCACAGGCGAGCGCCATGTCCTTGGCGACGATGTCGAGCGTGCCGCCGGCGGCGAAGGTGCCCGGCAGCACGCCGCGCGGGATGTTGCCGAAGGTCCGGCTCTGCCCGGCGCTGAGCGGCACGATGCGGGCCAGCGTGGCGAGGTCGATGCCGGCCTTGGCGGCGATCAGCATGCCTTCCAGCGCGGCGACAAACCCGGTGTAGCCGAGATACTGCGTCACCAGCTTGGCGGTCGCGCCGGCGCCCGACGGGCCGACGTAGAAGACATTGGCGGCGATTGCCGCGAACAGCGGTTTGCAATGGGCGAAATCGTTCTCGCGCCCGCCGACCATCACGGTCATGCTGGGCGGCCGGCCGCTGACCGGCGCGTCGAGGAAGGCGATGTCGCGCTTGCCGGCGGCCTCGGCGATGCGCCGCACGGTGGCCGGGGCGTTGGTGGTGAGGTCGATATAGGCGCCGCCCTTGCGGAGCCCGGCAAGGATGCCGGTCTCGGGGTCGAGCGCGGCGGCCTCGACCTCGCTCGGCCCGGGCAGCGAGGTGAACACCACCTCGGCGTTGTAAGCGGCCTCGGCCGGGTTGTCGGCGGCCGCCGTCGCGCCATGACCGAGCAGCGGCGACATCGCCTGCGGGTTGCGGTCGTAGACCGTCAGCCGATGCCCGGCCGCCACCAGACATTCGGCGATCGGCCTCCCCATCGTCCCGGTGCCGACAAACCCGATCCGCATCGCCGCGCCTTCAGCTGCTCAAGGCGCATCATCGACGGCTAGCGGCGGGCGGGCAAGCTCGGGAACCGGTCGTCCAGATAACAGGAGGCCACCTCCTGTTATCCTCCTATTATGGGCGCCCATAACAGGAGGTGGCGAGCCGGCCGGGCCCTGCTGTTTCGCGTCCGGTGACGGCGGCGGCCAATCAAATCGCAATCGGCGGTGATGGCAACCTTGCCGTAAGAGAACATAAGTAGAACATTTTGTCAAGTAGGACGGGCGCAGGCACTCCAACCCGCAGCGCCGCGGCTGCCGCTGGCCGGGCGGATCGGCGGTTGGCGATGCGGCCGCAATAGCCTCACCCGCGGATCTCCGACTGCGCCGGGGCCGCACCCTCTCCCGCAAGCGGGAGAGGGGACTTCAAATGATGCCGCCCCCTTTTCCCCTGTTCCGCTTGCGGGAGAGGGGTGGCTCCGGGCGACGCCCGGAGACGGGTGAGGGTCAGCGGCCCAGCACCGTCATCAGCTCGCGCCATTCGCGCGGGCTGAGGCCGCTGGTCTTTTGGTCGAGCCGGTCGCCCGCCAGCAATCGGCGGATCACGGTGAGGCCGGTGGCGGAGATTGTCGTCGCGTTCATGCGGTATTCGAGGAACGCCGCGTGGGCGAGCGGGACCCAGCGCTGGACCGTGTCGAGCATCCGGTCGGCATAGGCGCGGATTTCGTATTGCGCGTGCGGGTCCGCGCGCAGCGACAGGAAGTGCATCAGATTGTGCAGGTCGGTCTTCCAATACCATTGGGTATAGAAGTTGAGCGAGAGGTTCATCCGCGCCAGCTCGCGCGCGAGACCGGGCCAGGACGGGTCGCGCGGGTTGCCGGCATCGTCCTCGTTGAGCATCTCCGCATAACCGGCATAAGCGCGCTCGCTGTCTTCGCGTAAGAGGTCGAGGACTCGCTGCGCGGCGGCGCCCTCCAGCACATCGCCGCGGCCCTGGCGGTTGGTGGTGGCCTGCGCGGCGAGGTGCTCGGGCGCGGGGACGTAGAACTCGTTGTCCAGAATGGAATATCGGGCGGAGTATTCGTTCACGTTGGCGGTGCGGTGGCGGATCCACTGGCGCGCGACAAAGATCGGCAGCTTGACGTGGTACTTGATCTCGCACATCTCGAACGGGGTCG
>JAFAWI010000540.1 GCA_019241915.1 Alphaproteobacteria bacterium | reverse complement strand
TCGGCAGCGCCGCGACCGGCAGCAGGCCGTAACCGATCGCGCCGCCGACAAACAGCGCCGCCATTAACAGCGCGGTCGCGATCGGCCGCCGGATGAACGGCGCGGAGATGTTCATCGCCGCCGGACGGTCACCGCGGCTTGATCCCGCCGCCGCCGGGAGCTGGGGTGTTGATGCCGGTGCTGCCGACCCCTTGCGGGCCGATTTCCGGCTCCTGCGCGTTCATCTGTCCCGGCGCGCCGTCCTGCAGCGCGACCCTGGCGCCCGGGTAAAGCCGGTTCTGGCCCGACACGACGACCTTGTCGCCGGCTTGCAGCCCCTTGCCGATCAGCGCGGTGTTGCTCTCGACCTGCACGACCGTCACCGCTCGGTTCTCGACCGTGCTGTCGTCCTTGACGACATAAGCGAAAGCGCCGTTCGGCCCCATCTGCACCGCAGCCGACGGGACCGTCACGCCGTCTTTGACCGTGTCGAGGATCAGGTGTGCGTTGACGAAGGCGCCCGGCCACAGCATCTCGTCGTCGTTGGGAAAGGTTGCCTTCAGGGTCACCATGCCGGTCGCGGCGTCGACCTGGTTGTTGACGAGCGTGAGCTTGCCGTCGGCGATCTGCTTCTGGTCGCCGCCATCGAAAGCGGCGACGGCGAGCTGATGCTGCGCCATCGCTTCGCGGATGCGGGTAAGGTCGCTGCCCGAGACCGAGAAGGTGACATAGATCGGCTTCATCTGCGTGACCGTGACCAGCGTCGTTCCGGCGCTGGCCTGCACCAGGTTGCCGATATCCACCTGCCGCTGGCCGGTGCGCCCGTCGATCGGCGAGCGGATCGTTGCGTAGTCGAGATTGACCTTTGCCGCCTCGACCGCCGCCTGATCGCTTTGCACCGTCGCCTGGTCGGCCGCCGCCGCTGCCTTGTCGTTGTCGTACTGCTGCTGGGTGACCGCGAGCTGGTCCTTCATCAGCGCCGCGTCGCGCTCGAAGTTGCGCTGTGCGTTCGCCAGCGTCGCCTGATCCTTGGCCAGCGTCCCTTTCGCCTGGTCGAGCGCCGCCTGGAACGGGCGCGGATCGAGTTGCAGCAGCAGCTCGCCGGCCTTGACGAACTGTCCTTCCTTGTAGCCGACCTGGACGATGTTGCCGTCGACCCGACTCTTGACCGAGACGGTGTTGTAGGCCTGCACCGAGCCGATGCCGCGCAGGATGATCTGCACGTCCTCGGCTTTGGCGGCTGCGGCGAACACCGGCACGGGCCCCTGCTGGCCCGGCTGCGATTGCCCCACCTCGGGCGCGGCGGTCGCGGGCCCGCCATGGGTCGCGACCAGCCACGCCGCGAGGCTGACGGCCCCGACAGCGCCGAGCATGACGATCAGCTTGCGCGAAGGCCGCACGCTCACATCCCGTTAGCCACGATGACTAACGCCGGCGCCCCGCCAATGTTCTAGCCGGCCGGTGCGTTTGCGGCGGCGTCCGCGGCCGGCCCGCTCAGCGCAAGACCACCGCCGGCCGAGTGCCTTGCACCAGTGTCTTTTCCACCAGGCTGACGAGCTGATGCGTGTGAAACGGCTTGACCAGATGCGGCGTCCCGAGGTCGCGGCCGCGCCGGTCGGAGGCGAGCGTGCCGCTCATTGTGATAACCGGGCAATGGCGCAGCTTGGCGCGCTCGACGACGATATCGCCCGAGACCGGCCCGCCCAACAGCAGATCGACGATTGCCAGGTCGACCTTGTTCTTGTCCAGCACGCCGAGCGCGTCGGCGCCGTCGAACGCCTCGTAGATGCGCGCGTCGGTCGTGCTCAGCATGTCGGCGACGGTGCGGCAGATGTCGCGGTTGTCGTCCACCACCAGAATGTTGTGCGGCACGGCGAGGCCCCTTTCCTTTGTGTCCGGCTGCGTCAACCGTCAAAGGCACGTCGGATCTTGACGGCAAGGTCGGCAAAGCTGAACGGCTTGAGCACGATCTCCAGACCCGGATCGAGCCGGCCGTCGTAGAAGATCGTGTCGCGGGCATACCCGGTGGCGAACAGCACCTTCATCTCGGGGCGTCGGCGCCTCGCCTCGTCTGCCAATTGCTTGCCGTCCATGCCGGGCAGCCCGACATCGGTGAACAGCAGGCGCAGCTCGGGATGCTCGTCAAGCAGCCGGAGCGCGGCCGGGCCATCGGCGGCACTGATCACGCGGTAGCCGAGTTCGCTGGTGACGTCGACGCTGTAGGCGCGCACATCGGGATCGTCTTCGACGATCAGCACGGTCTCGCCCCGCCGGGCACGCGGCGACTTCGCACCGGCGGTCGGCTCCGGCGGGCGCGGCTTGGCATGCTCGTGCCGCGGGAAATACAGCTTGACGCTGGTACCGGCGCCGGGCGCGCTGTGGATTTTGACATGTCCGCCCGATTGCCGGACAAAGCCGTAGACCTGCGACAGGCCAAGCCCGGTACCCTGCACATCCTTGGTGGTAAAAAAAGGCTCGAAGGCCTTGGCGACGACCTCTTCGGACATGCCGATGCCGGTGTCCGAGACGAAGATGCCGACATAGGGGCCGGGGCTCACATCGCTCTCGCGGGCGCAATAGGCGGGGTCGAGATAGCAATTGGACGTTTCGATGGTCAGCCGGCCGCCGTCTGGCATCGCGTCGCGGGCATTCACCGCCAGGTTGATCAGTGCATTCTCAAGCTGATTGGCGTCGGCAAACGTATCCCACAACGGCTCGGCCAGAACGGTTTCGATGGCGACCGATTCGCCAAGCGCGCGGCGCAGCAGGTCGGACATCCCGGCGATGAGCTGGTTCGGCGACACCGGCTCGGGCGCCAGCGGCTGACGCCGCGCGAACGCGAGCAGCCGCTGCGTCAGTTGCGCCGCGCGGCCGGCGCCGCCCAG
>JAFAWI010000134.1 GCA_019241915.1 Alphaproteobacteria bacterium | reverse complement strand
CTGGAAAAGGCCGTCGCCGAGATCATCGGAGCCGGCGGCAAGGCGCATGCGCGGCCGTGCGACGCGCTCGCACGCGAGGAGGTCGACGCGCTGGTTGACGGCATTGTCCGCGAGTTCAACGGCATCGACATCCTGGTCAACGCGGTCGGCGGCAGCACTGTCATCCCGCGCCCGAGCGCCACAGTCGAGGAATTGAGCCTCGACGAGTGGAAAAAGATCATCGACTTCAACCTCGACGGCACCTTCCTGTTCACGCGCGCCGTGGTGCCGGTGATGAAGCGGCAGAAGAGCGGCAAGATCGTCAACCTCGCCTCGATTGCCGGGCGCGGGCGCAGCGCCGCCTCGTCGTCGGCTTACGCGGCGGCCAAGGGCGGCATCATCGCCTTCACCAAAAAGCTCAGCTACGAGCTCGGGCCTTACGGCATCAACATCAATGCGATCGCGCCGAGCACGACCTTGACGGAGCGCATTCGCCCGCACTGGGAGCGGCGCAGCCAGGAGGATCAGGCGCGGGCGATCGACGCGACCCCGCTGCGCCGCGTCGCCGAGGCGGTCGACCAGGCGCGGGTGATCTGTTTCCTCGCGTCGCAGGACGCGGATTTCGTCACCGGCGTCACGATCGATGTGACCGGCGGCAGCTGATCCCGCAACACGACCCCGGGCCCATCTTGCAACCTTTCGAGACGCCGATAAATGGGTCCCGGCCTGCGCCGGGATGGACATGAAAAGGATTAGAACATGGCGACATTCGTGCTCATTCACGGCTCGTATCAGGGCGGCTGGATTTGGAAGCCCGTGGCCGAGCGGCTGCGCAAGGCGGGGCACGAGGTCTACGCGCCGACGCTCGACGGCTGCGGCGAGCGCGCATCGCAGGTGCGGCCCGGCATCACTACCGAGACGCAGGCCGACGAGGTGGCGCAGCTGCTGTTTTACGAAGACCTCGACAATGTCGTGCTGGCCGGGACCAGCTCGGGCGGCATGGTGGTGTGCCGCGTTGCCGAGCTGAACCCCGAGCGGATCGGCCGGCTTGTCTTTGTCGATGCGCTGGCGCTGCTGCCGGGCGAGAAGATCGGCGACATCGTTACCCGTTCGACCGCCGCCGGCGCGCCGGGCGGCCTGACCCGCGGCCCCAGCCGTGAGGATGCCGCCAATCGGCTGTTCGCCGACCTCGACCCGGCCATCAAGGAATGGGCGCTCGAACGCTACACGCAGCACCCGGCCGGCATCTACACCGAAGGGGTCGTCCTCGACCATTTCTGGTCGATGCCGTGGGAAGCCAGCGTCATATGGTGCAAACGAGCGCAAAACCCGGGCGAGACCCACCAGCGGCGCACCGCCGAGAAACTGCAGGCGGCATTCATGGCGCTCGACACCGGGCATTACCCGATGCTGAGTATGCCCAACGAATTGACCGCGATGTTGCTCAAGGGCTGATGTAGGGTCGTCAATCACACATTGTAGTCGAGGGGGGGCGATGCCGGTTTTGCATCGGGGCACCGTCATGCTTTTGCTGGCATTGCTCGTCGCCGCGCCGGCGGCGGCGCAGCAGGTCGGCGTCAACAGCGCGGTCAACACCGACGCCACCGGCACGCCGCCTGGCGCGAGGGCGCGCCCGCTGGCGATCGGCCAGCAGGTCGTCCACAACGAGCACATCGTCACCGACGCGGGCGGGCAGGCGCAAATCCTGTTCCTCGACGAGTCGGCGATGACGATCGGCCCCGGCTCCGACCTGACGATCGACGAATTCGTCTACGACCCGCAGAGCGGCAGCGGCCGGCTGGCGATGAACGCGACCCGCGGCGTGATGCGCTTTGTCGGCGGACGGATCAGCAAGCTCGAAAACGGCGTGACCATGCAGACGCCGTCCGGCACGATCGGCATCCGCGGCGGCATCTTCCTGATGAACCTGCAGCGCAACGGCACACTCGACGTGGTCTTGCTGTATGGCAAAGACCTGACCGTCAAGTCCGGCGGCGTGCTGCAATCGATCACCCGCCCGGGCTATGCCGTCTCCGTCGCCGGGCGCGGCGCGGCGCCGTCGGCACCCGCGCCGGCGCCCGCCGGACAGCTGGCCGGGCTGCTCGCGCAGGTCAGCGGTAAGCCCGGCGCCAATGGCGGCGCCACGACAACCCCGACCGACGCCAGCGTCGCCGGCAGCGGCGTCTCAAACACGATTTCGGGCGATGTCAACGCGAGCGTGCAGCAGGCCGGGCTGAACCGGCCGGCCGCGCAGCCGACCGTCATCAACATCGCCAGCCTGCAGACCAATCTGCAGGTCAACAACACCGCCACCCAATCGGCGCAGCAGCAAGTCTCCGCCGGCCCGGTTATGTATACTGACGGGTTCGTCGTTAAAGTCGGCGGTAGCGATTCCGGTTTACAGACGAGCTTTACGGGAACCCTGTCGAACGGGCAGCTGACCGTGCCGGCGCAACCCGGCATCGACAAGGGCGGCACGCTGCCGCTGCCGCCTGGCCAGGCCACCTTTGGCCCGATCACACTCAATGCGAACGATTCCAACCAGTCGGTCGGCTCGACCTTCCTCACCCCCGACCGTTCGGCCTTTACCGCCGTGGTCAGCGACGCGACCGGGGGCTTTGGTACGCAGAACGGCAAGACGACGTTTGTCGTCGGCGGCGTGCCGACGGTCAACCTGCCGACCGCCGGCGTCGGCAGCTACTCCGGCGTCGCCAACGGCCTGATGCAGAACCAGGCCGGCGCGATCGCCAACGCCAGCGGCGGCTTCAGCGGCAGTTACAATTTCGCGACGCAGCAGGGCAGCGTCTCGTTCAGCAACTTTGGCGGCCAGAACTTCGGCGGCCCCGTCGCCGGCACCGGCGGCAACACTTACGGCGGCCAATTGTCGGGCGGCGGCGGCGCGAGCGGCGCCGTGCTCGGCAAGTTCTTCGGCGGCGGGGCCTCCACCACCGGCGGCATCTTCGCCGTGAGCGGTCAGACTTATAACGCCCTCGGCGTCTACGCCGGCTCGCAGCAGCATTAGCCGAGCGGCTTTGCCGGTAGGCATTGCCGCGGCGCCGCGCTAGGCTCGCGCCGCGAACAGCCAGTGGGGAAAGCGCGATGCAGTACAAGGTGATCTCGGCCGATTGCCATGTCGATCTGATCTGGCTGCCGCCCGATCTGTTCACTGCCAACGCGCCGGTTTCGCTCAAAGAGCGGATGCCCTATGTCACAGCCGGACCCCGCGGGCCCGAATGGGTGACAAACAGCGGCGCATCGTTTGGCCTCGATGCCGGGATGGGATCGGCCGGGCGCCAATACGAGCCCGGTAAAATCCACCGTTCCGACCGAATGGCCTCAACCGGTCTTTACGACGCCGAGCAGCGCCGCGTCCGCCGTCTGACCAATCCCGACCTGCGGCTGAAGGACCAGGACCGCGACGGCATCCAGGCGGAGATCCTTTACGGCATCCTGGGGGCAACCAATCGGCTCAACGACAACGAGGCGGCCGGCTGGATGCTGCGCATCTACAATGACTGGCTTGCCGATTTCTGCGCCACGCATCCCGACCGTTACGGCGGGCTCGCCAATATCCCGAACCACGATGTCGGCGCGGCGGTGACCGAGATCGAACGCGTCGCCAAGCGCGGCAATGTGCGCGGTCTTGAGGTCGCGCGCCGGCACGACATGACGCCGCTCTGGGACCCGTGGTGGAACCCGGTGTGGGACGCGATCGCCGCGAGCGGGCTGCCGGTGCATTTCCACACGATCGGCGGGCCGGGCCGCGACTTCTCCAAGCTCAGCGGCAAGACGCTGCTCGCGGCGCGCGCCGCCAGCATCACCAGCTTTCAGATGCACATGGCCGATGTGCTGATGTCGATGATCTTCGCCGGAGTGCTGCACCACCGGCCGCAGATGAAGATGGTAATTGGCGAGGCCGGCACCGGCTGGATCCCCTACATCCTCGACCGCATGGACGCCGAGTGGGAAGACCAGTTCAAGGAGCTCGACCTGACGATGAAGCCGAGCGAGTACTGGCGGCGCCAGTGCTATGCGACCTATCAGAGCGACCCGGTTGGGGTGAAGCTGATCGAGGAGCTCGGCGAAGACAATATCATGTGGGGTTCCGACTTCCCGCACCCCGATGGCATCTATCCGGATTCGCAGCAATACATCGAGAAGGAGCTGGGCCACCTGCCCGCCGCGGTGAAGCAGAAGATCGTCTGCGACAACGCCGCCAAGCTCTACCGCTTTGTGAACTGAGCGGCAGCTTGGGATAAAGCAACGGCGGCGCGACGGCGCCGCCGTTGCCGTTTGCGTTACTGCGGCGTGGCCGCGGTGTCGATCGTGCTGGTCGACTTTGTCGGCGGGCCGCCCGGCTCATGCGACATCGAGCGGGTGCGCGAGATCACCTCGCCCTGATGCACCGTGGTATGGGTCATCGAGTGGCTCCAGATGCCCCCGTCCTGCGCCTGCGCCTTTGACATGCCGTGCAGGTTGTCGGCATTGCCGTTGACATGGCTCTTTGTCAGGTCGTGCGTTCCGCCCGCGGCGCTGCCGCCGGTGCCGATAGCCGAGTCGGTGCCGGACGGGCCGGTCGTGGTGGCGCCGACGCCCAGGGTCGAGGCCGACGTGCCGCCCGCAGCGGCGCTGCCGGCGGTGCCGCCGGCGGCCGAGGAGCCGGCCGGGACCGTAGACGCGCTTGGCGGAGCAGCGCCGGCGGTCGCGACGGTCAGCGCGAATGCGGCCGCCGTCGCCAAGAACAGGGTGCGGTCGATCATCTAGTGCTCCTTCGCTTTGCCCGGATCGACATAGATGATGCAGTCGCCGTTGCTGGTGGTGACCATGGTCGAGCCGTGGCCGTTGCTGGTGGTGCCGGCGGTGGCGACGCTGCTGCCGCCGCCCGAGCCGGTGTAGACGCTGACGCCGTTGCCGCCGCTGGTGAAGCCGGAGACATGGCCGCCACCCGCCGTCACCGACGAGGTGATCGAGTTCGAGCCGCCGGGCGCCTCACCGCCCTTGCGCTCGACGACTTTGCAGCCGTTTGGGTTATCGGCGGTCTTCTCGTTGCTGAAGGCCGCGGAAGGCAGCGCCAATGCGGCGCATAGCCCGAAAACTGCGGAAATGGTGGTGCCGCGCATCGCAAACCCCATTCATGAGAAAAGCGACGCGCGGTCCCGAGCCATCGAGACCGCGCGCCGCCAGCGTTAACGACTAGCGATAGTCGCGATCGTTGTCGCGGTCACGGTCGCGGCCAAACCGCTCATGGCCCATACGCCGGTTGTGGTCGCGGTCCATGTCGCGGCCCATATTGGCGGCCGAGCCGCTGGTGCCGATCACAGAGCCGGTATTGTCCTTGCCGGCGCTCGAAGCCCCCGTCCCCATCGTCGAGGACGAGTTGGCGCCGTAGCGGCCGTTGCCGGCCTCGGAGCCGCCGGTGCCGAGCGCGGTGTTGCTGGCGCCCTTGCCGGCGCTGGCCGCACCAGTGCCCAGCGTCGAGGCCGAACCCGACCCCGAGCCGTTGCCGGCCGCGGAGCCGCCGGTGCCGAGCGCGGTGCTGCTCGAGCCCTTACCGGCGCTCGCTGCGCCGGTGCCCAGCGTCGAGGCCGAACCCGACCCGTTCTTGCCGCTGCCGGCCGCAGAACCGCCGGTGCCGAGCGCGGTGCTGCTCGACCCATGTCCAGCGCTGGCTGCCCCGGCGCCTAGCGTCGAGGCCGAACCCGACCCGTTTTTGCCGCTGCCGGCCGCAGAACCGCCGGTGCCGAGCGCCGTGTCAGCCGACCCGCCGCCGGCGCTGGCGGCGCCGGTGCCCAGCGTCGAGGCCGAGCCCGAGCCCGAGCCGCCGCCCGCCGCCGAGCCACCGGTGCCGAGGCCGACGCTGGCCGAGCCGTTGCCGGCCGTGGCGCTGCCGAGACCCAGCGTCGAGGCACTGCCCGACCCTGAGCCGCCGGCCGATGAGCCGCCGGTGCCGATCGCGGTGCCGACCGAGCCGCCGCCCGCGCTGGAGCCGCCGGCGCCAATCGTCGAGCTGGACTGCGCGTAGCCTAAGGCAACCGTCGCCGTCAGAAACGTTGCGGCCAAGGCCGCCCTGCGAAACTGTTTATACAACATGGTATTGCTCTCCATTTCGCTTAAGAGGTTTGCTGTCCTCCCGTGTATCTATTTCCACTTGCAAGGAAATAGATCGCGCTAAGATGTCGTGACTTTGCCTCGTCTACGACGTACACGGCAAAAAACAGTACTGGAGCGTATCGGTTCCGATTTTTGATTGTTCAAACGTGGTCCTCCCCAATCAGCCGTCCGCCGTCGTCGCGAACCGTCCCCGGGCGAACGCATAGCCCCTCGCTCCGGCCCATATTTTGCGTTAACAAAGCTTCTCGGGGCTACGTGTAGGAGCGTCGAGATGGTTTCTCCGCTGGTCGCCGAGCGCCGCCGGCTGGCGCGGCTCTTCGACGACGACCTGCCGCCGACCCGCGCGGCGCGGGTGTTCCAGGGCGCGCTGGCGCTGCTGATCATCGTCAACGTCGCCGGTATCATTCTCGAATCGGTCGATTCGTTCGACCGCCGCTTCGGCGTCGAACTCTGGTGGATCGAACAGATCGCCACCGCCTTCTTCGCCGTCGAATACGTGCTGCGGGTCTGGGCGTCGACCAACTTTCAAAACCCGCGCTATCGCCACCCGGTCTGGGGCCGGCTGCGCTACATGCGCAGCTTTTTCGCGCTGGTCGATCTGATCTCGGTGCTGCCCGCCATCCTTGGCATGCTGGGGGCGGGCGATCTGCGCACGCTGCGGCTGCTGCGCCTGTTGCGCATGCTCAAGCTGACGCGGCACGCGACAATCTTCAACCTGCTGTGGGCGGTGTTCCGCGAGGAAGCGCGCTCGATTGGCGCGGTGCTGTTCATCCTGCTGCTGACGCTGACGATCAGCGCATCGCTGATGTACATGATCGAGGGCGAGGCTCAGCCGGACGGCTTCAGCTCGATCCCAGCCGCGATGTGGTGGGCCGTGGAGACGCTCACCACGGTTGGCTATGGCGACCTGGTGCCGACGACCGTCGTCGGCAAGATCATGGGCGGGGTTGTTTCGATCGTCGGCGTTGCCGCGGTGGCCCTGTTCACCTCGCTGATCACGGTGAGCTTTCTCGACCAGTTGCGGCTGCGCCGCGCGGCGTTGCGGACGGCCGTCGAAACCAGCCTCGCCGACGGCGCTCTGTCGGCGGGGGAACGCGCCGCGCTCGAAGATCTGAGCGAGCGCTTGGGGTTGCCCGATACCGAACCGCAAGAAACGCTCGAAACGACGCAGCGCGAGCCGCGGGTTTGTCCGCATTGCGGCGCGGCGCTGAGCGGGGCCCGCCCAGCCTGAGCCGCCGGTTCGCTCTTCCGCCGCGCCGAGCGCTCGCGCTAGGCTTCCTCCGGCGGCCAGCAAGGGAGCGAGACGATGCAGGTGATGGATGCGATCTCAGAAATCCTGAAGCGCGAGGGAATCAAGACGCTGTTCTGTTTCCCGACGACGCCGATCATCGAGGCAGCGGTCGCCGCGGGGCTGCGGCCGGTGATCTGCCGTCAGGAGCGGGTTGGCGTCCACATGGCCGATGGCTGCTCGCGCGTGCAGAACGGCAAGCCGCCCGGCGTCTTTGCCATGCAGTATGGACCCGGCGCGGAAAACGCGTTCGCCGGCATCGCTTCGGCCTATTCGGATTCGACGCCGCTGTTGCTGCTGCCGCTCGGCCATCCGCGTGAGACCGCACACCATTTTCCGATGTTCAACTCGGTGCGCACCTATTCGAGCGTCACCAAACAGGTCGAGCCGGTGGTCATGCCCGAGCACACGGTGGGGGCGCTGCGCCGGGCGTTCAACGCGCTGAAGAACGGCCGGTCAGGTCCGGTCATGGTCGAGGTGCCGGCCGATGTGATGACGTCGGAATTCCCCGGCAACGACGTGCACTACGAAGCCGTGCGCCGCACCCGCTCGGCCGCCGACGACAGCGACATCGAGGAGGCGGTAAAAAAGCTGATCGGCGCCCGATGCCCGATGATTATCGCCGGTCAGGGCGTGCTCTACGCCGAGGCCTGCGACGAGCTGCTCCGGCTCGCCGAGATGCTCGATGCGCCGGTGATGACGACGACCGACGGCAAGAGCGCCTTCCCGGAGGATCATGCGCTGGCGCTGGGCTCGGGCGGCACCGTCTACACCGGACAGGGCCGCCATTTCCTGCACGCCAGCGACGTTGTTTTGGCGGTCGGCACATCGCTGACCAAGCACAACATCTCGACCCCGATCATCCCCGACGGCAAGCGCATCGTCCACGCCACCAACGACGCGCGCGACCTTTACAAGACGCACCCTTGCGAGCTGCCGATCCTCGGCGATGCCAAGCTGGTGCTGCGGCAGATGATCGAGGCGGTCCAGGACCGGCTCGGCAAGAAGCCGCATTCGACCGGCGCGCGCGACACGATTGCCACGCACAAGACCGAGTGGCTGAAGCGGTGGGAGCCGAAGCTGCGCTCGCAGGAGACGCCGATCTGCCCCTATTTCGTGATGTCGGAATTCATGCGGATGATCCCGTCCGAGGACGCGATCGTCACGCATGACAGCGGCAGCCCGCGCGACCAGCTCTTGCCGATGTATGTTGCGAAAAAGCCGCGCGGCTATCTCGGCTGGGGCAAGTCGCACCAACTCGGCACGGGCTTGGGCCTTGCGATCGGCGCCAAGATGGGGGCGCCGGACAAGATGTGCGTCAACTTCATGGGCGACGCGGCGTTCGGCATGACCGGGCTCGATTTTGAGACCGCGGCGCGCAGCGGCATCCCGATCACGACGATCGTGCTCAACAACTCGACGATGGCGATCGAGACGCATGCAATGGCTTACAGCCACGAAAAGCACCGCACCCGCGATCTCGGCGGCAATTACGCCAACCTCGCGGCCGATCTCGGCGGGTGGAGCGAGCGGGTGACGCGGCCCGACGAGGTCGCCCCGGCGATCTTGCGCGCGCGCAAGGTAAACGAAGACGGCCGCGCGGCGCTCTTGGAATTCATCACCAGCGCCGAGACCGCGTTTTCGCACCGCCGCGGCGC
>JAFAWI010000683.1 GCA_019241915.1 Alphaproteobacteria bacterium | reverse complement strand
GTCGCGCAAGGCGTGTTCCGGGTGCTGCGCGACAGCGAGGTCGAGATCGAGGAGGAGGCCGAAGACCTCGTCCAGCTGTTCGAGACCGCGTTGAAGCAGCGCCGCCGCGGCCACGTGATCCATCTCGGCGTCGATTCGCAGATGCCGGCCGAGCTGCGGCAATTTCTGTCGGAAAACCTCGACGCCGCGCCCGGCGACGTCTTCGCATCGGCCGGCATCCTGGGGCTCGACGACATCTCCGAACTGATCGTCGACGAGCGCCCCGACCTGCTGTTCACGCCCTACAACGCGCGCTTTCCCGAGCGCATCCGCGACTTTGGCGGCGACTGCTTCGCGGCGATCCGCCAGAAGGACATCATCGTCCACCACCCGTACGAAAGCTTTGACGTCGTCGTCCAGTTTCTGCGCCAGGCGGCGCGCGACCCGGCCGTCGTGGCGATCAAGCAGACGCTGTATCGTACCTCGAACGACAGCCCGATCGTCCGCGCCCTCGCCGAGGCGGCTGAGGCCGGCAAGTCGGTCACCGCGATGATCGAGCTCAAGGCGCGGTTTGACGAAGAGGCCAATATCCGCTGGGCGCGCGACCTGGAACGCGCGGGCGTGCAGGTCGTCTACGGGTTCCTGCAGCTGAAGACGCACGCCAAGGTGTCGCTGGTGGTGCGCCGCGAGGGCGGCCAGCTGCGCTCCTATGTGCATTTCGGCACCGGCAACTACCATCCCTATACGGCGCGGGTTTACACCGACCTGTCGTTTTTTACCTGCGACGCCGGGCTGTGCCACGACGCGGCGCGGCTGTTCAACTTCATGACCGGCTATGCGCGGCCGGCGAGCCTGGAAAAGATCGCGGTGGCGCCGATCAACCTGCGCGAGCGGCTGGAAAGCCTGATCGAGGCCGAGATCGCGCACGCCCGCGCCGGGCGGCCGGCGCAGATCTGGGCGAAGCTCAACGCGCTGGTCGATCCGCGGATCATCGACCTGCTGTACACCGCGTCGCAGGCTGGGGTGTCGATCGATCTGGTGGTGCGCGGGATTTGTTGCCTGCGCCCCGGCGTTCCCGGAATGTCGGAGAACATCCGGGTCAAGAGCATCGTGGGCCGCTTTTTGGAGCACGGGCGCATCGTCTGCTTTGGCAACGGCAACAAGCTGCCGTCGGACCAGGCGCTGGTGTTCATCAGCTCCGCCGACTGGATGCCGCGCAACCTCAACGGCCGGGTCGAGGCGCTGGTGCCGATCGAAAACCCGACCGTGCACCGGCAGGTTCTCGACGAGATCATGGTGGCCAATCTGCGCGACACGCTGCAGAGCTGGAGCCTGACGGCCGACGGGGTCTACAGCCGCGTGCCGATCGACGAGGAGTTTTCCGCCCACACCTATTTCATGACCAACCCGAGCCTGTCCGGGCGGGGGCGGGCGCTGCGGCGGCGCCAGCCGCGGCTGGTCGCCCGGTGAGCTGACCGGGAGAGCCATGCCAGATCGCCACACGGCGGCGCCGTATAACCGCATCGGCGTCATCGATATCGGCTCGAACTCGCTTCGCCTCGTCGTCTTCGAGCGGCTCGGTGCGACGCTGATGCCGCTGCTCAACGAAAAGGTGATGTGCGGCCTCGGCCGCGGCATCGCCAAGACGGGGCGGCTCAACCGCGACGGTGTGGAGCTTGCCTACGGCAATTTGCAGCGCTTTGTCGCACTGGCGCGCGCGCTCGAGGTCGATCACCTGACGGCGATCGCCACCGCCGCGGTGCGCGACGCGCGCGACGGCGAGGCGTTCGCCGCCGAAATCGAGCGGCAATGCGCGCTGCCGGTGCGGATTGTCGACGGGGCCGAGGAGGCGCGGCTGTCCGCGGCCGGGGTGCTGGCCGGCATCCCCGAAGCGGACGGGATCGTCGGCGATCTGGGCGGCGGTTCGGTCGAACTGGTCCGCATCCGCGGCGGCGGGCACGACACCGATGGCGGCGGGATCGGCGAGGGCGTCTCGCTGCCACTCGGCCCGCTGCGCCTCGCCGAGCTCGACGACAACCCGCGGCTGGTGCTCGATGCCGTCAGGCGCGGCATGCAAGGCGCCAGGCTGCTGCGCGAGGCGGCCGGCAAACCGTTGTTCCTGGTGGGCGGCGCGTGGCGCGCGATTGCCCGGCTGCACATGGAGCAGGCGCGCTATCCGCTGCACATCATCCACCAATACACGGTGCCTCGGCGCTCGGCCGAAGCGTTCCTCGAGATTGTCGCCGGCATGTCGCGGCGCTCGCTGGAGCGGATCACCACCGTCAACCGCAAGCGTCTCGAACTGTTGCCGCTTGCCGCGCTGATCCTGCACGAGCTGATCCAGGCGGGTCAGCCGGACCGGATCGTGTTCTCGGCCTACGGGCTGCGCGAGGGCTATGCCTACGGTCTGCTGCCGCCGCAGCCCGATGTCGATCCGCTGATCGCCGCGTGCATCGGCGTCGCGGTCAGCCAAAGCCGCGGGCGCAGCGACGGCGACCGCCTGGAGGCCTGGGCCGCGCCGATCTTCCCGGAGCAGCCGCCGCGGGCGCGGCGGCTGCACCGCGCGGCGTGCTGGCTCAGCGACATCGCCTGGACCGAGCATCCCGACTATCGCGCCGAGCAGGCCTTTACGCGCAGCCTGCGCATGCCGATCGGCGCGGTGAGCCACCAGGAACGGGTGTTTATCGCCCAGGTGCTGCACGCACGCTACGGCGGCGCGCCGGACGACCCGGTCAAGGCGGCGACGCGGCCCTTGCTCGACGATCGGGAGGCGGTGCAGGCGCGCGCGCTGGGTCTGGCGATGCGCCTTGCCTATACGCTGTGCGGCGGGGCGCTCGACCTGCTCGGCGAGGTGCGGCTGGCGCGCGGCGACAAGGCGTTGACGCTCGAATTGCCGCCCAGCGGCAGCCTGTTCCAGGGTGAGGCGGTCGAGCGCCGCCTCGGCGCGCTCGGCCGCGCGCTGGGTCTGGCGACGCAAACCGTGCGGCGGCGTGCGCGCCGACCGGCGCTGGCGTAGCGCGCCGTTGTTGATCCGCCGGGCCGATGCGGCCGGCTAGCGCGCCGCCGGTATCTGGACCGGCTGGTGCTTCTCGCGGATCTGCTGGCGCAGCACCGCGAGCAGCGCCTCGGGCCGGCCGCCGTTGTTCTCGATAATCCGCGCGAATTCGTCGCGCTGCGTCACCTTCATGCTGACGCGGTCGAAGTAGACGTCGCTGATCTTGTAGCCGTCGCCGTCCTGGACCAGATGCCAGTCGACCTGCACCGGATCGCCGCTCGGCCGGATCACTTCGCTGTTGACGACGGTCTCGTCACCCGACTGCTGCACCCCGAGAACCCGGAACTGCGCGCCGCCGTAAGGCGCCAGCCGCTCGCTGTAAGCGGCGGCGGTGTAATCCTGGAACAGCCGCACGAACTCCTGCTGCTGCTCGGGCGAATAGGCGCGCCAGTAGCGGCCGAGGGCAAAGCGGGCGAGGTCGGGGACATCGAAATCACTGGCGAACAGCTGGCGGAACTTGGCCAGACGCTGATCGGGCGAGACGTCGCGGCCGAGCAACGAGATGCCCTGGTTGCCGAGATCGCCGACAAAGCCGCGCGGGTCGGGCGCCGCCTCGGCGCGCGGAACCGTGGCCAACAAACCCAGCGCAATCGCGCTGGCAGAAAGCAAATGCCGCATCATCTGAATGCCTCGCACTGCACAGACGGCTGGGTAACGCGCCGAGCCAGA
>JAFAWI010000030.1 GCA_019241915.1 Alphaproteobacteria bacterium | reverse complement strand
CGCTTCACTGCTTTCTATCTTAGCGGTATTGTAGGTTTTGAGAAGATCAATTGCTGCTGGCCTTGCCTACGCAGGGCAGAGCTCAAAATCCGGTTGTTAAGCTGCTAAAGCTGAGGTTGTGGCTGGGCGTCTAGCCTTGGGCCGTCTTTGTGACGGCGCGGGTTACTACTTGTTTGTCAAAATTCAGACACCGGCTCTCATCAAAAAACGAACGTGGTAAGGTTGGGATGGAAAAGTCGAACAAGCGCGGCAAGATTCCGCAGACGGACTGGCCGCTTATTATGGCGCGTTACGAAGGCGGCGAGACGCTGTCGAGTATCGCCCGCACCTATGACTGCTCGCCGCCGGCGATCTCCTACATCATCAGCCGCCATCGCGAACATCCGCCGCAACCCGATGCCGCGCCGACACCGCCTTCCCCCGAGCTGCCGCATCTCGTGAAGGCGCATTCCGGCACCCCACTCGAAGCTCCGGCCGCGGCTCCAGCGCACGCCCCGGCCGCGGTGGAAGCTATCCGACCCGCCGTCAACGGTCACGGGGACGGCCGCGGCAAACTCCATCTGGCCTTCGGCAG
Organism: Alphaproteobacteria bacterium; assembly: GCA_019241915.1. Classification (GTDB taxonomy): domain Bacteria; phylum Pseudomonadota; class Alphaproteobacteria; order ATCC43930; family CGMCC-115725; genus DATARH01. The sequence continues at coordinate 3,015 of JAFAWI010000030.1, read as the reverse complement.
TGGCAGCCAGCCGAGCGGCGGCCGCGCGGCCGCGGCGCCGCCCTTGGCCGTCCCATCCGGGTTGACGGCGCCTGCCGCCAACGGAGCCGCCGAGCGCCACGGCACCGAGGATCGGTCGCCGCCGCCCCCGCCGGTTTTGCATACCGCGCCGAACGGGCATGACTGGCGGTTGAACGAGCGCCCCGCGCAACAGCCGCGCGAACCCGAGGGGCCGCGCAAGGATAGCGGTACGTTTATCGACAAGGAGTTGCGCAACCGCGTCGATGGCGACATCACGGCGTTTCTCGCCGCGTTCGACGCGGCGCTCGCCGAGGACAGCCCTGCCAGCCGCTTCAGCTTGCGCGAGGCGACCGATCGTCTGCTGCGCGCGGGCGCCCGCACCCGCATCGAACTGGAACGCCTCGAGGCGCGGGTGCCGCTGCCGGTGCGCGAAGCAGGTGCACCGCCAGACGGCTGGCGCCGCTGACCGCGGTTCCATCCGCTTAAAGGGCCCCGCAACGGGCATTTCCGCCCCCTCCGCCATGCCGCGCACGGCGGAGGGGTGCGGCCGGCGGTTCAGCCCCGATCCTTGCTGAGTTCGACCCCGAGATATTGCGTGACGCCATGCCGGTTGAGCAGCAACAGCGCGCTCTTGTTCGGCGAATTGGCGATTTCGCGCAGCCGATCCGCCGCTTCGCGGGGAGAGCCGATCGGCTGTTGGTTGATCGCGACGATAACGTCGCCGCGGCTGAGGCCCAGATTGTCGGCGAGGCTGCCGTTGTCGACACCGGTGATCAGCACCCCGCGCGTGTCGCGGCCGAGGTGCAGCTCGCTGCGCAGCTCGCCGTTGAGCGGCGCGAGATGCAGCCCCATCGCGTCGGCGTGGCTCTCGCTCGGCTGATTGTCGTCACCGCCCGATGCCGAGGCGACGCGCGGGTTTGCCGGCATTTCGCCGAGCTTGACGCTGAGCTGCGTCTCCTTGCCGTCGCGCCACACCGTAAGCGCCGAATTGCTGCCCGGATTGGTTGCGGCGACCTCGCGCGGCAGGTCGCGCATTTTTGTAATCTCGTGACCGTTGAAGGCCAGGATCACATCGCCTTGCTTCAGCCCCGCCGCGCCGCCGGGGCTGTTCGGCGTCACCACCGCGACCAGCGCGCCGTGGTCGGTCTTGAGGCCGAGGTTCGAAGCGATCGCCGGGGTCACCTCCTGGATCTGCACGCCCAGCCAGCCGCGCTCGACCTTGCCGCTCTTTTCGAGCGAGGCGACGACGGTCTTGGCGACATTGGACGGCACCGCAAAGCCAATGCCGACGCTGCCGCCGTTGGGTGAATAGATGGCGGTGTTGATGCCGATCACCTGGCCGTTGAGGTTGAAGGTCGGCCCACCGGAATTGCCGCGGTTGATCGGGGCGTCGATCTGCAGGAAGTCGTCGAACTGGCCGGTATGGATGTCGCGCCCGCGCGCCGAGATGATGCCGGTCGTCACCGAGCCCCCAAGGCCGAACGGATTGCCGACCGCGACCACCCAGTCGCCGATCTGCGCTGCGTCACTGTCGCCGAGCGTGACGTAAGGCAGCGGTTTGCCGGCATCGATCTTGAGCAGGGCGAGATCGGTGCGGGAATCGCGGCCGACGATCTTGGCGGTGTATTTGTCGCCGCTCTGCAGCGTGACCTCGACCTTGCTCGCGTCGCCGACGACGTGATTGTTGGTGACGATGTGGCCGTCGGCGTCGACGATAAAGCCGGAACCGAGCGCGATGCGCTTGACCCCACCTTCATCGAGCGGGTTCTCCTGGTCGAACGGGTCGTTCTGCCCCTGCTGCTCGAAGAAACGACGCAGCATCTCATCGAAGGGCGAATGGCGGAAGCCTTCCTGCGGCATCTGCTCCGACATCCGGTCGGCCTTGCCGCCGCCGGCGCCCTCGGTGACCGAGATGTTCACCACCGCCGGCAGCACTTTTTTGACCAGCGGCGCAAAGCTCTGTTGCTGCATCATCACGCCGGGCGCCGGGATCGCGGTGGCGCTGTTGGCGGACGGCGTCTCGGCCCAAACCTGCGGGCATAGCGCCAAGACAGAGCCGAGTCCGATGCCGGCGATGAGCGCGCGGCCGCGGGGCAGATTGCTGATTCTCATGATCCTGTCGTCTCCCCACCCGAGCCGGCATCGCGAGGAGCGCGGCCGCCGCTGCGGGTGCTCGGAGGGAAAGTGGTCGGCCAAGCTAACAGACGGGTTTCGACAGGATTAATTCGCTGTAACCTCGCGCCGACGCCAGCACGGGCAGCCACCGCAGGAGAAATCGCCATGCCGCGCTACCGCGAACTCAGCACCGCCGAGATGAACCTGGCGCAAAAAGCCGTCGTCGACGAAATCGTCTCCGGAAAACGCGGCCGGTTTGGCGGGCCGTTCCAGTTGCTGATCCGCGCGCCGGAGGTGTGCAGGCACCTGTCGCGGCTCGGCGAATACCTGCGCTGGGGATCGTCGCTGGCGCCGGCGCTGTCGGAGCTGGCGATCTGCCTGACCGCGCGCCACATCCGCGCCAATTACGAATGGCACGCGCATGCGCCGCTGGCGGTCGAGGCGGGCGTGCCAAAGGAGGCGCTCGACGCGATCCGCACCGGCGGGACCCCGCAATTCGCCGCCAAAGACCAGGCGCTGGTCTACAAGCTGATCACCGAGCTGATCGACACCAAGCGGCTCTCGGACGCGAGCTTTGCCGAGGGCATCGCCGCCTTTGGCGAGCAGGGCATTGTCGAGCTCGGCACGATCGTCGGCTACTACACGGCGATCGGCAACGCGCTCAACATCTTCGAGGTGGCGCTGCCGCCCGGCCAGGCGCCGTATTTTTCGTAATTAATCCCCTATCCCGCGCGCCGGAGAGGGGATTACGCGGCCGGCAGGCCGCGTTCGAGCAGCAGCGCGAGGCGGCGGGCGAAGGCCGGCGGGTCGGGCAGCTGCTCGCCTTCGACGATGCGCGCCTGGTCGAGCAGCAGCCAGGCGAATTCCTGGAGCTGATCCGACGCGCCGTCCTGGCCGACC
>JAFAWI010000667.1 GCA_019241915.1 Alphaproteobacteria bacterium | reverse complement strand
GTCGAAGTGGCCGATGTTGCAGACGATGGCGCGGTCCTTCATGTGCCGCATGTGGTCGATCGTGATCACGTCGATGTTGCCGGTGGCGGTGACAAAGACGCCGCCGATCGGGGCGGCCTCATCCATCGTCGTCACCTGGTAGCCCTCCATCGCCGCCTGCAGCGCGCAGATCGGGTCGATCTCGGTGACCATGACGCGCGCGCCCTGGCTCCTCAGGCTCGCCGCCGAACCCTTGCCGACGTCACCGAACCCGGCGACCACGGCGATCTTGCCGGCGAGCATCACATCGGTCGCCCGCTTGATGCCGTCGACCAGGCTCTCGCGCACGCCGTAAAGATTGTCGAACTTCGACTTGGTCACGCTGTCATTGACGTTGAACGCCGGCACCTTGAGCGTCCCGGCCCGCATCATCTCGTAGAGCCGGTGCACGCCCGTGGTCGTCTCCTCCGAGATGCCTCGGATTTGGCCGAGCAGATGCGGATGCCGGTCGTGAATGATTTTGGTCGCGTCGCCGCCGTCGTCGAGCACCATATTGGGCGTCCAGCCGCCGGGACCGCTCAGCGTCTGCTCGATGCACCACTCGTATTCCTCCTCGGTCTCGCCCTTCCACGCGAAGACCGGGATGCCGCGCGCGGCGATCGCCGAGGCCGCATGATCCTGGGTCGAAAAGATGTTGCACGAGCTCCACCGCACGCTGGCGCCCAAATGCACCAGGGTCTCGATCAGCACGGCGGTCTGGATGGTCATGTGCAGACAGCCGACGATCCGTGCCCCCGTCAGCAGCCGCGATCCGCCGAATTCGTCGCGCAGCGCCATCAGCCCCGGCATCTCGGTTTCCGCGATCGCGATCTCGCGGCGTCCCCACTCGGCGAGCGCGATGTCGGCAACCTTGTAGTCGGTGAACTCGGCCATTCGTTTCTCCCTGGAAGGCAGCGCCAGTGGGTGCGAATTCAAAATATAAAGATATCTTTAAGTGGTCAACGAGCGCGTCGCCGGTGCCGCTGGCGTGCCGGTATCCACTCCGGCCGGGCTGCTACAAAAAAATGGCTGGCCCCACCCCCCGCCCGGGTTTGATTAACACTTTGAAAGGGGCTGGGCATTTACACTGCGCCGGCCAAAGCTCCGGGTGCCCTTGGCTGCAGGTGGCGAATGTCGGAAACGCGCGGGCAATACGAGGTTAATGAGCGGTCGCTCAATGGCCGCCCTCGTCCGCTTATTCTCCTTGTCGACGACGATCAAATCGAGCGGCTCGTCGGCCGCGAATACTTTGGATCGATCGGGTTTGACGTGTGCGACCTGGGTTCCGGGCGCGAGTGCCTGCAGCAGGCCGGCATGCTGTTGCCCGATCTGATCATCCTCGACGTCATGATGCCGGGGATCGACGGGTTCGAAGTGTGCCGCCGCCTTCGGGCTGATGTCGATCTCGCTTATACGCCGATCCTCATGGCCACCAGCCTCGACGACGAGAACTCGATCGAGAAGGCGTTCGAGGTCGGAGCCACCGACTTCGTGACCAAGCCCATCGCCTGGTCGCTGCTCGGGCACCGGGTCAAATTCGTCCTGCGGATGAGCGAGGTCGAGCGCAAGCTGCGCGATACAACGCGGCTGGCAGAAGCGGCAAACCGGGCGAAGTCGAACTTTCTTACCAATATGAGCCACGAGCTGCGCACGCCGCTGAACGCGATCATCGGGTTTTCCGAGACGATGCGCGGCGAGCTGCTTGGGCCGCTCGGCGACAAGCGTTACGCCGATTACGCCAACGACATCTACCAAAGCGGCACGCATCTGCTGCAGCTGGTGAATACGATGCTCGACCTCTCGAAGGTCGATGCGGGAATGATGGAGCTCAATGAGGACATCGTCGCGGTTGATGCCGTGGTGCGGGCGGCGATGGCGCTGGTCCAGGACAAGGCGGCCAAGCATGACATCACGGTCAGCCTCAGCGCGCCGCCGCCGCCGCCGCTGGTGCTCGCCGACGAGTTCCGGCTAAAGCAGATCCTCATCAATCTGCTGTCGAACGCGGTCAAGTTCACGCCCGACAACGGCGAAGTCGCGGTTCGGATCGAACGCACGCCCGCCGGCGAGATCGCCTGCATCATCCGCGATAGCGGGATCGGTATGGCGCCCGAGGATCTTCCCCGGATCAAGGAATCGTTCGTTCAGCTCGACGACCCGACCAGCAAACGCTACGACGGCACCGGCCTCGGCGTGCCGCTGGCGATCGCGCTCGCGCAGCTGCACGGCGGTTCGATCGGTTACGAGAGCGAGGTCGGCGTCGGCACAACCGCAACCCTGACGCTGCCGCCCGAGCGGGTGGTCGAGGAGAGCGGCTTCGGCCCGCCGCGGGCGACGGCGATCCCGGGAACCGGCCAAGGCCGCATCGCCGCGGCCTAGCCTCGATGCACCGATACAGCCACATCGTCGCGCGTGGCCGGCGCAGCGGACGCTGCGGCGGGGGCCTCGCCGGTGCGGGGGCGGTGTAGCATGAGGCTCACCCTCAACGTGCGCGGCATGCTGCTGGCGCTGTGCATCGCCTTTTGCGAAGTGCTGTTCTGTCTCGGCTGGGTCGCCTGGCGTTCGGAAAACCAGCTCCGCACGATCGTCGGCACGTTCTACGACAGCAGTCTTGCGAGCCTCGATGCGGCGCGCGACGCGCAAGCATGGTTTCTGCGCTTTGCGGCCGCGCACGGCAATCCGGCCGCGTCGGGGACCGACGAGGCGTCGCGCAGGCAGCTGCGCGTGCTGCTCGACGATCTCGACGCGGCGGCCTCGCATGCGATGAGCGCCGAGGCGCGCGCGGCGGCGAACGCAGCGGCGGCTCAGGTCGGGGCTCTCGCGTCCGATCCCAAGGCAAAGCCCGATTTCGCCCAGCTCGACGGCGCGATCGAAAGCATGGTCAAGCGATTTTCGGCCGATGCCAGCGAATACCGGGCACAGGCCGAGGAGCTGATCACCTATTTCGACCAGTGGTGGCGTCGGCTTATCGCGGTGTGCGTGCTGTTCTTCGCGCTGATCATCATCAGCCTCAGCCGGGCAATCCTGAAGCCGCTCAACCGGGCCGCCGAGGTGGCCTCGGCAATCGCCGAAGGCCAGCTCGACAACAAGATCGCGGTCAGCGGACACGGCGAGCCGGCGCGGCTGCTCGGCGCACTGTCGCGCGTCCAGGATTCGATCGTCGAGAACAACAAGAAGATGACCGCCGACCGGGCCGAGCTGGTCGCCACCAACTCACAGCTTCATTTCACGCTTCTCGCGCTCGAAAAGCGCGAGAAGGAGCTGCAGATCCACAAGGATAATCTCGAAAACGTCATCGAAGAGCGCACCGCCGAGCTCGCACGCAACAACGAGCAGCTCAGCCGCGAGGTATCCGAACACCGCCAGACCCAGGAAAACCTGGTCACCGCGAAGGAGCTGGCTGAAGAGGCGAACCTCGCCAAGACCCAGTTCCTGGCCAATATGAGCCACGAGATCCGCACGCCGATGAACGCGATCAGCGGCATGGTGGATCTACTCAGCCGCACCGAACTGGCGCCGCGGCAGCGCCACTTTACCGCCGTCATCAAGCGCTCGGCCGCGGCGCTGCTCAAGGTCATCAACGACGTCCTCGATTTTTCCAAAATCGAGAGCGGGCATCTCGGCCTCAGCCTCGGCAGCGTCGATCTGCGCGCGGTCATCCAGGAGGTCGAGCAGCTGCTGATCGAAGTGGCCAACGAGAAGGGGATCGAGCTGACGCGCAGCGTCGCCGACGAAGTCCCGCGCACCGTGCAGGGCGATGCGATGCGGCTGCGCCAGGTGCTGATCAACCTTGTCGGCAACGCGATCAAGTTCACCGACCAGGGCGGCGTATCGATCCAGGTCGTTTCGCTGGAGCGCAACGACGACCAGGTACGCATCCGGATCGAGGTGCGCGACACCGGCTGCGGTATCCCGCAGGAGGCGATCGGCAGCATCTTCGACCCGTTCCGCCAGGTCGACGGGGCGATGAACCGCAAGGTCGAGGGGACCGGGCTGGGATTGGCGATCGTGCGCCAGCTGATCGAGATCATGGGCGGCCGCATCGAGGTCGACAGCGAAGTCGGCCGCGGTTCGGTCTTTCGCGTCGAGCTGCCGTTTGCGGTCCTTGAATCGGAGCCGGTCGCGCCTCAGCGCGGCGCGACCTACCCGGGCGCCCGCGCGCTCATCATCGACGACAACCCGGCCGAGCAGGACGTTATCGAGCGCGGCCTGTGGACCTTGGGGATCATCAGCAGCAGCGTCGACAGCGCAAAGGCGGCGCTCGACGAGCTGGCGAGCGCCAAGGCTGGCGGCCAGCCCTACGATCTGGTGCTCAGCGGCAACACCGCGAGCGGTCTGCGCGGCGTCGATCTGGCGTTGCGGCTGCGCAAGGATGCGGCGACCGCCGATTTGCCGCTGGTCATCCTGGCGCCGCGCGGTCAACTGCTCTATGCGGAGTTGCAGACGCTCGGCGAGAGGGCGGTCGTGCTGACCAAGCCGGTCAACGAGGCCGAGCTGCCCGAGCGGGTCGCCGCGGTGCTGCCGCCGCCCTCCGGCGTCATCGCCGAGTTGCGCCCGCCGGCGCGCGGCGAGCGCGACGAGCTGCCGGCTCCCCGCCTCGAACTGAACCTGCGCGTGCTTGTCGCCGAGGATCATCCGGTCAACCAGGAAATCGCCCGCGAGCACCTCGAATCGTTTGGCTGCCGCGTCGATATGGCGAGCAACGGCCAGGAAGCCGTCGCCGCGTTCGATACGCGCAATTACGATCTGATCCTGATGGACTGTCAGATGCCGGAGATGGACGGCTTCGAGGCGACGCGCGCCATCCGGACGCGCGAGGCGATGAACATGGATACCGCGGCGCGCCGGGTTCCGATCATCGCGCTGACCGCGCACGCGATGATCGGCGACCGCGACCGCTGCATCCGCGCCGGCATGGACGACTATTTGTCGAAACCGTTCGACGGCGACGATTTGTACCGCATGGTCGACCGCTGGAAGCCGCGCGGCGCGACGCGGAAAGAAACGCCCCGCCCGCAGTCCGCGGCGGTCAAGCGGATCGAGGCGGAAGCCGTGCTCGACGCCAACGTGCTGCAGTCGCTGAAGCGCGGTTTCAGCCCCGGCGGGCCGAGCCTGTTAAAGCGCGTCGGCCGGCTCTATCTCGATTTCACGCCCAAGGACCTGGCCGAGATCGAGAGCGCGATGGACACCGAAGACGCCGCCACGGTCAAGACAATCGCCCACAAGCTGAAAAGCGCCTCCGCCAGCGTCGGCGCCAAGAGCCTGGCCAAGCTATTCAAGGATCTCGAGCTTGCCGCTGCGGCGAACCGGCTGCGCGACGCCGACGAAACCCTGCAACAGATCAAGATCGAGTTCGAGCGTGCCGCCGCCGCGCTGCAGAACCACATGACGGCGGCGTAGACTTGCCGGCGCGACCGTAGCAAGGTCCGCCTCGTCCGGGTCATTGTGCCAGCATTGGCGTCCCGGCGGAGGCCGCAATCACTCTTCAATTGTGGGAGCGATGGATCGGGGATACCGGCCTTCGGAAGACGAAAAGCAAACTGCCTCTGCTATCCAACTTGCTGGGATTTCGGCTTTTAAGCGTCGATGAACGCCGCGATCAGCCGGTTGACCTCGGCTGCCTTTTCCATGTGCGGCAGGTGGCCGGCTCTGTCGAGCATGTGCACCGGCACCTTGCCGGCGAGGGCCTCGCCGTGCGCGGCCGGGATGATCTTGTCGTCACGGCCCCAGATGACCTGGATGCGGGTTGTTCCCAACCCGTCGGGAACGCACCCGGCGTGCAGCTCCTTCTGGACCCCGTCCGGAAACCAGGAAGCGGCAATGGCGGCCAGCGCCTGCGCGACCCCGTCAAGCCGCTTGTAGCGCAGCACGTCTTCGACCATCTGGCGGCTGACCAGCGCCGGGTCGTGAACCAAGAGGTGCAGCACTTCCTGCGCCTCGCGCCGCCGCTCCATTCTGACAAAGCCGTCGATGAACGTGGCGTTGATCTCGGCGCCGAGACAGGCCGAGGCGATCAGCGTCAGACTTTCCACGCGTTCCGGCTCGGATTGCGCGAGCGACAAGGCAACGCCGCCGCCCAGCGAATGGCCGACCAGATGGACGCGACCGATGCCAAGCGCCGCGAGCAGACGCTCGACATCGGCGGAAAGACCGGAACTACAAAGCGGCCCAGCCAGCATCTTGGTCGAGCCACCGTGCCCGGGCAGGTCGAGCGCAATCGTGCGGTGCCGCTCGGCGAGCGCGGGCTGGTTGAACATCCAGGCGTTGAGGTCGGCACCAAAGCCGTGGATGAAGACGATCGGCGGTCCGTCGCCGCCGCCCAGGCCGAGATAACGCAGCCGGTAACTGCCGGCCTCGACCTCGCGCGCCGCCGGCGCTGCCGCCGCGGCATCCTCATCCCCGACGGGC
>JAFAWI010000659.1 GCA_019241915.1 Alphaproteobacteria bacterium | reverse complement strand
GCGTCACGACCGATACCGCCGCGACCTACACCGAACCGTTCATCAACGCCTACGGGCTCGACTATTATCTCGTCGAGAGCGATGCCGACGCATCGCGCATCTCGGTGGCGTTCGAAGAGGCCAAAAAGACCAAGCGGCCGGTCGTCGTCCTGGTCGGCGACGAGTATCACGGCTTCAACCGGTAGCGGAGGCAGCTCGAATGATGCGCATCGCCGAAGCGCTCGCCGCGTTCAAACCGCATCGCGGCGACGCGATCGTCGTCCCCGGCCGCGGCGGCAAGTTCTGGGTCGAGCTGACCGCGAACCCCAATCTCGACGTGCCGCTCGGCGACCCGGCCATGGGGGGTCATGCAGGGTTCGCGCTCGGCCTCGCACTCGCGCAGCCGAACCGCAAGGTCGTGCTGTTCGATTCGGAGGGCGACATTTTGATGAGCCTCGGCACGCTGACAACGATCGCCGAGCAGGCGCCAGTCAACTTCTATCACTTCCTGCTCGACAACGAGGTTTATGCGACGACCGGCGGCCAACCGGTGCCGAACGCGAAAAACGTGAAATACGACCGGTTGGCGCTCGCCGCCGGCTATCCGCGTGCGCAAGCCTTTGACAAGCTCGACGATCTCGACCGCGCGCTGCCGGAAATCCTGGGCCGGCCAGGGCCCGTCTTTGTCGCGCTCAAGGTCTACCCCGAGGTTGAGAACGCGCCGATTGGCCAGCGCCGCCGCTGGAACACGCGCAGTCGGACACAAGTCGTGGCCGATCTGCAAAGCGAGATCGGGATCGCCCGCGGGATATAGTTTGTCGCGCCGGTTGTGCGACCGTCGGCGCAACGGGCACGATATCCCTACTACGAGCGCGGTTACGAACTTGTGCGACCTCCGGCGGCGCGGATCGCCCGCCACACTTTTTCCGGGGTTGCCGGCATCTCGACGTGATCGATGCCATACGCGGCGAGAGCGTCGCAAATCGCGTTGACGATGACGCCGAGCGCCGGCGTGATGCCGCCCTCGCCGCCGCCGCGAAAGCCGAGCGGATGCGTCGTCGACGGCACCTCGCTGATCTCGGTGGAAAAGAACGGCAGGTCGCCGGCGCGCGGCATCGCGTAATCCATAAACGAGCCGGCTAGCGGTTGACCGCTCGCGGGGTCGCACACGCAGTGCTCCAACAGCGCCTGGCCCATGCCCTGGGCGATCCCGCCATGCGTCTGGCCGTGGATGATCATCGGGTTGACGGCGCGGCCGACGTCGTCAATCGCCGTGTACCGGGCGAGTTCAACCCGTCCCGTCTCGGTGTCGATCTCGACCTCGGCAACGTGCCAGCCGTGCGGGAACGACGAGACGCGGCTGACGACATCGCCGATGCCGCGGAGCGGCCCGCGCAGATCGGGTGGTAGGTGTGCGCCCTCCTCGGCGGCGGCGGCGACCGCGAACAAATCGACGCTGCGGTCGGTGCCGGCGACGATAAAGCTGCCGTCGGCAAAGGCGATGTCTTCCGCGGCGGTTTCGAGCAGGTGGGCAGCGATCCGCCGGCCCTTTTCGACAATGCGTTGCGATGCGGCGTGCATTGTGATCGAGGCGAGCCGGATCGAGCGCCCGGAATGCGAACCGGCGGCGAATTTGTTGCGGTCGGTGTCGCCGGTGAGGAGGCGGACGCGATCGTTGTCGATGCCGAGCCAATCGCCGAGCAGCTGGGCATAGCTCGTTTCATGGCCCTGCCCGCTCGACAGCGTGCCGATCTCGACCTCGACCGTTCCTTCCGGCAGCACCGTCACCACCGCCTCCTCCTGCGGCGCCCCGCTTTGCGACTCGACATACGTGCCGAGGCCTATGCCGCGGCAGCGCCCGCATCGCTCGGACTCCAACCGGCGCGCCGCGAACCCGTTCCAGTCGGCCAAGGCCAGGGCGCGGTCGAGGATGACTTCGTACCGGCCGCTGTCGTAGGTCATGCCGAACGGGTTGCGGTAAGGCAGCGCCGCCTCGGGGATCAGGTTGCGGCGGCGCAGCGCGACGCGGTCGAAGCCGAGGGCGCGGGCCGCGCGGTCGATCAGCCGCTCCATGACGAACATGACTTCGGGCCGCCCGGCGCTGCGATAGGGCGCGGTCGAGATCGTGTTGCTGAACACGGCCCGAGCCCGCGCCTGCGCCACCGGCGTGCGATAAAGGCTGGTGCTGAGTTCGGCGCCTTTGGTCAGCGGTACGAACGAGACCGCATAAGCGCCGAGATTGCTGAGGTTCGAGGTGCGGAAAGCGAGAAAATTGCCGTCAGCATCGAGCGCCAGCTCGGCCTCGACCGTGAGATCGCGCCCCTGGAGGTCGGTCAGCAGCGCCTCGCCGCGCTCGCACAGCCATTTGATCGGCCGGCCGAGCCGCTTTGCCGCCCAGCAAACGAGCGCGAGCTCGGGATAAGTGTTGTTGCGCGTGCCGTAATT
>JAFAWI010000308.1 GCA_019241915.1 Alphaproteobacteria bacterium | reverse complement strand
GCCGTCGCGCAGCGCCTCGCGGTAGTCGGCGCCGCTCCTCATCCGCCCGTCCGCTTCATGCCGCCCCCGCGCCGCCCTGTCGCCCAGAGCCTAGCGTCGCCGGCAGGCGAAGGAAACCGGCGTCTATTTGCGGAACGGATGCCCCGGCAACCCGGGCGTCTTGACCCGCAGCGAATAGACCGAGGTATGCGCCGTGAAGAGCACCGTCTTCATGTCCGGCCCACCGAACGCCAGATTGGCCGGCACTTCCGGTGTCTTCAGCACGCCGATCAGCTCGCCGGCCGGCGTATAGACCCAGGTGCCGCCCGGCCCGGTGCACCAGACGCGGCCCTCGACATCGACCTTCATGCCGTCGGGCACACCGACCTTCTCGTCCGACGACATGTCGGCAAAGATCGAACGGCGCACCAGGTTGCCGGCCGAGTCGATCTCCAAGCGGTGGATATAGGCGGCGTGCCGCGTATTGGCGACGTACAGCACACGCTCGTCGGGCGAGAACGCGAGACCGTTCGGGTACTCGAAATCGGCGACGTGCTTGTTCGAGCCGTCCGGCATGATCCGGTAGATCGCTGCCGGGTCGAGCTCGCGCTCAGCGAGCGGCACGCGCATGCCGGGGTTGGTGAAATAGAGGCTGCCGTCCGACTTGCAGAGGACATCGTTCGGGCGGTTGAGACGCTTGCCGTCGAACTTGTCCATCAGTACCTCGTGCGAACCGAAGCCGCCATCGGCGGGCCAGCGCGTCACCCGTCGGTTGCCGCCTTCGCACTGGATCAGCCGCCCCTGCGGGTCGAACGTGGTGCCGTTGCCCTCGCCGGTATTCTCGCGCAGCAGCTCGGCCGGCCCGCCCGGCTTCAGCCGGTAGAACTTCGATTCGCGCACATCGACAAAGTACCAAAACCCGTTCGGATGCCACACCGGCCCCTCGGTAAAGGTGAAGCCGGTGGCCAAGCGCTGGGCTTCACCATCGATCAGGTCGTTGAGCGTGGGCATATATTCCCTCCCGTGCTGCAATTTTGATGTGCGCTCTTCGAGGCGCCCTGCGGTCGCACCTCAGGGTGAGGTGGTCGGGTGATGGCATCCTCTCATCATCCTCATCCTGAGGTGCTCCGCGCAGCGGAGCCTCGAAGGACGCAACAAGCCCGGCCCAGCCCTAATGGTAATGGGCAAAGACGACCGGTGACACAAACGCCCAGTTTTCCAGAAACACCGCCTTGTCGGGCTTGCGGCCGAGCGCTTCCATCGCGCCCAGCAGGCAGAACCAGTTCAACACCTCGTGCTGCCCTGACTCCTCGATCTGGTCGGTCTTGTACTGGTGCCACTTGGCGTAGTCGCCGGCCTCCAGCGCGTCGTAGAGCGCACGATCGGCCGGAACATCAGGCCAGAGCTGCCAGTTCTTTTCGGTCAGGAACGAGTGCGACCATGACGACGACGCCATCAGCGCGATGCGCCACGGGCTGTCGGCCATGATCTGCGCGGTCGCGGCGCCGACCTGCATGCAGCGGTGCGGGTTGGGCGAGGGCGGGTCGAGGTCGCGGATGTCGTCCTTCATCGCCAGCGGCAGGCGCAGCCCGCGCGCCGCATTGACCCGCCGCCCATAGCAATTCACCGAAAACTGCACCAGCGGATAGTCAAAGCCGCGGCGCTCGTCGTCGAGCAGCAGCACGGTGTTCTCGAACGCATGCCCCATCTTGTGGTGCAGCGGCTTGTAGGCATAGCCGACATCGATCCCGGTCTCGATCAGCTTTGACGCCAGGTATTTGCCGGCCTCCTTGTGGCCGCGCACGTGGAAAACCTTGTCCTTCGGCTCGTTCCACGGATTGTCCGGACTGCGGCGATGCGCCCAGGGCTGGATGTCCTGGTCGTCATAGGCCAGCACCGCGAACGGCGGCACGATGTCCTCCTTGAAGTTCTCGTACTGGTCGTCGCCCCACATGACGATGAGGTCGGGGTTGAACGCGTCGAGCGCCGCGCGCGCCTCGGCGAAATGCTGCCGGTACACCTCGCGGTACCGTGCTGCGGTCGAGGCGCCCCAGTCGTTGCCCAATTCCTCGCGCAGCTTTTCGGGCCACGACGCCGGATTCTTCATGTGCTCCGGCATGTCAGGGTCGTCGAGCGAGGCCTTCATCATAATGGTCCACGCCTCGTTTGGCCGCAGCATCACCGGCCGATGCGTACACCCGATCCCCAGGATTTCAGCCATATGTTGTCTCCACTGCCTCCGTCATGGCCGGACTTGTCCCGGGGATGACGATGAATCAGTTTTGCTCGGATGGTATCTCGATGTTGAGCAACCGCGCGGCATTGCGCCCCAAGATCGCACGGCGGTCGCTGTCTTCGAGCTGGCCCGCGGCCTCGACAAACCCGATCGGGTCGACCTCACCCATGTCGGCCGGGTAGTCGGTGCCCATCAGCACATGGTCGGCGCCGTATTGCTCGACAAGATAGTGCAGCTGGTGGTGGGTGTAGACGATGGTGTCAAAATAGAGCCGCTTCAGATACGTCGTCGGCATGTGACGAAGGCAGGTGCAGGTGTCGGGTCGGGCTGACGCCGCATGGTCGATGCGCCCCGAATAGGCCGGCAGAAAGCCGCCGCCATGCGACAGCACCAGCTTCAGGTTCGGGCAATCCTGCAACACGCCGCCAAAGATCAAGTGATGCACCGCGACCGTCGTGTCGAGCGGGTTGCCGATGATGTTGGTGAAGTAATGGTCGCGGAAGCGGCTCGCCTCGGGGAAACCGGTCGGGTGCATGAACAGGGTCAGCCCCAGCTCCTCGGCGCGGCGGAAGATCGGCCGGAACCGGTCCTCGGACAAATCCGCGCCCGCGACATTGGTGGCGATCTCGATGCCGGGCAGCCCCAGCGATTTGTGCAGCCGGTCGAGTTCGGCGACCGCCAGCTCCGGCGCCTGGAACGGCACCGTGCCGAGCCCGACAAAGCGATCGGGGTACTTGCCGCAGATATCGGCTATGTTGTCGTTGATGACGCGCGCGGTCGCAATGCCGAGATCGGCCGGCACCGAATAGAAGGTCTGCGCCGGCGACGGGGTGATCGCCTGGATGTCGATCCCCATCAGATCCATGTCTTCGAGGCGCTTTTGGATCGAGGTGAACTGCACGCGGGTGCGGTGCGCCTGCTCGCGGTTGGTCTCGCGGGTCAGCTCGTTGGCGAACTGGTGGCGCGGCTGCCAGTCCATCGAGAGGCCGGCATCGGCGACCATCTGTTCGGCTTTCTCGGTCAACAGGTGGCAGTGGATGTCGATCGTGAACCACTTGCCGCGCGCATGCATCGGCCCCGGAAACCGCCCCGGGATCGGCAACCCCTCCGGCCGGCATTTGAACAGCATTGGTGTCTCCTCCCGCGAGGTGCCGCCATCGTAGCGGGTCACCGAGCGGTGGGCTATCGCGCCGCTCAAACCCGCTGAATGGGGCCCTGGTAACGCGCTACCATTCTGTCAGCGGTCAGCAAGGTGATGCCTTCGACGATGCACTGCGCGATCAGCAGACGATCGAACGGGTCTTGGTGCAGCGACGGCAAGTCCACGACAGCAATCGCATGATCGCTGGTGACCGGGAGTTCTTCGTAGTTGCTGGTCCTCAGGTTTCGCCGCAGCAGGCGCGCATCCATGCCAGATCCGGCGCCCGCTTTTGCTTGCTTCAATGCCACTTCCCATAGGCTCGCAGCGCTGAACAGAAGTTCATTGTCGGGATCATCCATGAACGCGACGGCTCTACGAGAAAGCCGCTTCGGCTCGACAGCTGCCCACAGCAACAGGTGCGTGTCGAGCAGCAGCCTCATTTCTTGCCGTAGAACATTTGCTCGATCTCGTCGGCCATCATCGTGTCGAAGTCGTCGGGTACCTTGAACGCACCCTCCATGAATCCGATGCGTCCTGTTTTGCCACGACGCGGCTCATCGATGGGCACAACTTTGACCCGCGGCTTTCCCGCTTTGGCGATGATGAACGGCTCGCCATTCGCGGCACGCTCGACGAGCCGCGACAGATGGGTTTTGGCCTCATGCATATTAACGATTCGCATGACGGGCTCCGACTTAGTCCGATAAACTTAGTCTATCGGGCCCTCAGCGACAACGGTCTAGGCTGATTCCAGCAGCCGCCCCATTCCCGGCAGCGTGTCTTTGCTGCCGACGCGCCGCATCATCGACCACAGCGCCGCCTGGTTGGTGGCGATGACCGGTTTGGCAAACTCGCACTCCCATTCTGGGATCGACTGCATCGTCGGGAAATTGCCGCCGGGCACCAGAAACGCCTCGATCTCCGGTCGGTTGATGCGGGCAAAGGCGTCGCGCGCGTTTTCCGGACCGAGCTTGCCGATCAGGTAGGAATCCTTGGCCGCGAAGCCCTCGGTAGCGACGATGCTCAGCCCGTGTCTCGCCTCGAAATAATGGCGAGCCATCGCGTTGACCTCCTCGGAATAGGGCGAGACCAGCGCCACCCGCCTAGTCCCAAGCGCGCGCGCCGCCTCGCCGACCGCGTTGGCCGAGGTGATCGCCGGGATGCCGCCGGCCGCCTTTTCGATCCGCGCGATCGTCGTCGCGTCGTAATCGTCGGCGAACAGGCTGGCTGAGGTCTGCACCAGGATGATCAGCTCGACGCGCGCCGTCGCCAGCAGCTTCGACTGGTATTCGACATCGGCGTCGAGCGGCGGCGAGAACGGCGAGCCGCCATGGCTCTGGCTCAGCACGCGGGCGTAATGCGCCTGCCATTCTTGCGGCAGCAGGCGGGTGTATTCGATCTCGACCGTGGTGTTGGTCGAGGGGATGAGGACACCGAAATGGCGAATCATGCGCGGGCCTTTCGCTGCGTGGGCATGGGCCGTAGTCTGGCAGAAGCGTCGAGCCGGCGACAATCGAGGTTGGAGGAGGTCCCCGCGATGGCTGCCATCCCCGTTCGGCTGACCTGCGCCGACTACGCCCGGCTTGCGCCGCTGATGATCGGCGATGTGACGCCGGACGGCGTCGAGCTCAGCCTGATCCACGGCACGGGCGGCGACTGGCCGGCGCGCGCCGAGATGCTGCGCCGCGCGCTGACCGATCCCGCGGTGGACGGCGGCGAAGCCTCGATGGCCGGGCATTTGCGGCGCATCGACAATGGCGACCGCAGCTTTGTCGCGCTGCCGGTGTTTCCCCTCAGGAATTTCACTGCGCGCGACCTTTATGTGCGCAACGACGGCTCGATCCGGACGCCGGCCGATCTGATCGGCAAGCGCGTCG
Organism: Alphaproteobacteria bacterium; assembly: GCA_019241915.1. Lineage (GTDB taxonomy): Bacteria > Pseudomonadota > Alphaproteobacteria > ATCC43930 > CGMCC-115725 > DATARH01. The sequence continues at coordinate 3,326 of JAFAWI010000308.1, read as the reverse complement.
GCATGTACGACTGGGTGGCGAGCGGCTCGATCTGGTACCGGCATTTCCTCAACTTTGTCGGCGTGCCGCCGGCGCGCCTCGAATGGTGGATCGGCGATGTCGATAAAGGCTGGACCGCGCAGCACAACGCGCGTCTGCCACAGGGCGTACACCCGGTGTCGGAGGGCCGGTTCCTCTCGGAGATGCTGCTCGCCGGCGATCTCGACGCGATCTACAGCCCGCCGCGCCCGGCGCGCTATCACCCGAAGGACGGCCCGATTGTCCGGCTGTTCCGCGATTGCCGGGCGGTCGAGCGCGACTATTACCGCGCCACCGGCATCTATCCGCCGCAGCACCTTATCGTGCTGCGGCGCGCGGTCTGGGAGCGCGACAAGTGGCTGGCGAAGAGCTTGGCCGAGGCCTTTATCCGCTCGAACGCGATGTTCGCGCAGGCTCAGCGCAATTTCCCCTACGTGTCGCCGTGGCTCGATAGCGAGTTGGAAGAGACCGAAGCGCTGATGGGTGCGGATTTTCACCAGGACGGGTACGAGCGCAACCGCATCGCGATCGAGGCATTTTGTCAGCAAGCCTTCGATCTCGGCATCACCTCGCGTCGGGTGGCGGTCGAGGAGTATTTCGCCGAATTCCTCGAAGACTGAGAGGCCTGCAGCCAGCGCTATGCGGCACGCTTGCGCAGCAGGTATTTCTGTTCTCCGGACAGCACCAGCTCGTTCGTCTGGTTGTGTACCGTCACCGCGACCGTCACTACCCCGGTGGTGCGCTGTGGCGTCAGGTTGGTTATGGTCAGCTCGGGATAAAGCGTGTCGCCGGGATAGACCGGCTTCAAGAACTTCGACGATTGCTCGATAAACGCGATCAGCGAGTCGCCGATGACATGCGCGAAAGTGCCGGCGCCGGCGGCGGTGAAACACAGCACCTGAAAGCCGTGCGCAAGCGGCGCCGGATGGCCGCGCTCGCGACAGTATTCGATGTCGTAATGGATCGGGTGGTTGTCGCCCGAGACGGTCTGGAACGCAGCAAAATTGGCGTCTGTGACGGTACGGCTGGGGATATAGAAACTGTCGCCGACCGTGAGGTCGTCAAAGAACTTGCTTTCCGGAAACCGGTGCCGGCGGCGGTCGAAGTCGGTCACGGCAGCCGCACCACACTTTCGGCCGCAAGGCGTCGCTGCGCCGCCGCATCGATACCCAATTCGACCAGGATGGCGCGGCTGTGCTCGCCGATGCGCGGCGCCGGTGACAGCGCTGCGTCGGCCGCGGCCGAAACGCCCGGCATGCGCGGCACCTTGAACGGCGGCATGTCGGCCGGCGCCACACTCACCGCGCCGCCGCTGGCGACGATATGCGGGTCGGCGAGCCAGTCGTCAAAGCCGTTGATCCGGTCGGCAAGGATGTCGGCCGCACGCAGCCGGGCAAGAACCGATTCGGTCGTTTCGGCAGCGAACAGCGTGCGCATCTCGACAAAGATCGGCTCGGCATGCGCGGCCCGGCTGGCGAAGGTCGCAAAGCGCGGGTCCTTGGCGAGGTCGGGCCGCCCCAGCGCGCCAACCAGCCGGGCAAACTGGTTCTCGCGGATCAGCGCGATCATCACCCAGCCGCCGTCCTTGGTCCGATATGCGCCGGTCGGGTTGTTGAGCACGCGCGGCGCCCCGTTTTCGAGGATATGTTCGGCAAGCTTGTAGCCGAGGATCGCTGCGCCGCACTCGGCAAGGCTGACGGCAATGCGCTGCCCCTCGCCGCACCGCTCGCGGCGATAGAGCGACGGCCCCACCGCCTGCGCCGCGTAAAGCCCCGTCAGCGTGTCGATGATCGTGGTGCCGATGCGGTGCGGCGCGCCGTCGCCACCGAGATTGATCGCTGCCATCCCGGAAAAGGCCTGCGCCACCGAGTCGGTGCACGGCCGCGCCACGTTCGGCCCGTCCTCGCCAAATCCGCTGATCGAGACGTAGACGAGGCGTGGGTTGAGCGCCGCCAGCGCCGTGTAGCCAAACCCGAGCCGCGCCATCACCCCGGGCCGGTTGTTTTCGATCACGACATCGGCACGCGCGGCCAGTTCGAGCGCGATGTCGCGCGCCGCCGGCGCCTTGAGGTCGAGCGCCAGACTGCGCTTGCCGCGGTTGTAATGCGCCGACATCGCGGTCTGGTCGCCATACGCGGTGCCGAGGCCGCGCGACCAGTCGCCGCCGACCGGTTCGACCTTGACCACCTCCGCGCCGTGCATCGCCAGCAGCATGCCGCAATAGGGCGCGGCGATGCCCTGGCCAAAGTCGAGCACGCGGAGGCCGGTATAGGCGCCGTCGGTGGTCATCTGCTTTTGATCTCCCGGCCGAGCCAGACCGCGACGGCTTGCGCCGCCGCCTGTTCGGCGCGGGCGGCGATTTCCGCGTCCGACAGCGTCGACAGCGGGTGGTCGATCACCACCGGCGCGAGGTCAGGCATGCCGAGCGCGTCGCGCTGCATGTGCGCCTCGTGCAGGAATTCGCTTGTCACCACCACCGCGGTCGGCCGTCCCAGCGCCTCGAGAGCAACGCCGTCATGCGTACAGCACGACGTGCATGACCCTCAATCGCCGATCGCCGTCAGGACGACGTCGTTGTTCGCCGCGATTTCGGCGACCAGCGCCGGATCGGCGGATTTCGAGAAGCTTTCCTTTTTGTAGTAGGCGACCGGCCCGACGCCGTAGCGCTCCTCAAGCAACTCCGCCGTCTTGCGCAGCAGCCGATTGGCGTTCCATTTGGTATTGTCGAGGATGCCGAGGCGCAGCGCCGCGAGCGCCGCCGGGCGCTGCGCCGGTGCCACCCGCGCGGCCTCGACCGCGCCGCGGGGATCGAACACCGTCAGTTCGCCCTCGATGTCTGCCATGCCGCCTCCGTCAGCTCTTTCTATGGCCGGGCGCGCAGTGAGCCACACCGGCGCGCCGAATGCACGCTGCATCGATCCGACGTCAGATGTCGGCTGCGTCTTGCCGCAGGCGGCTGGGGAGCAATTCGCCGACGCGGTCGAGCACGGGGTCGGCTGCGGCGGTCAAGTGACCGTTTATGCGCTTCAGATCGCGCAGCACGTCAAGGTGCAGCGCGCCGGTCTCGCGGCTTTCGACGCGCCCGGCGCGGATGCGCGCGAAATGCGCCTCGGTGGCACGCGCTTCGAGGTCGCGGAACATGGTTTCCTCGGCCAGTAGCCGACGCGCGGCGCGGGGGTCGGCGAGGGTGAGGGTCGCATTCATCCCCGCTCCTCCCTGCCTTGCGCCATTGTCGCCGGATCGGCCGGATATCGTGCATTGACGAACGACTGCAAGAAAAAAGGCGGCTTATGTCATCATCTTTTCCA
>JAFAWI010000411.1 GCA_019241915.1 Alphaproteobacteria bacterium | reverse complement strand
AACTGCACCACCCCAACCCGCATCCCATGGCCGATGCAGCGCAAAACCATACCGAACGCCGCGGTCGATTTGCCCTTGCCGGCGCCGGTATGGACGATGACGAGGCCACGCTCCTCAGTCTTGGTGGCGAGCACGCGGTCGCGCGCCGCCTTGCGCCGCGCCATCTTCTCGCGGTGCGCCGCGTTGATTTCAGCCTCCGTTTGCGGGTCGCTCACTGCGCCGCCTCGTGCCGCACCGAGTTGCGCTTTGGCCGCCACAGGCCGCGTTCGATCGCCTCACGGAAACGCGCTTCGATTTCGCCGAGCGCCGCCGGGTTGGCGTTGGCGATAAAGTCGCGCACCGGTTTGTCGCCGAGATAGGCGTCGTAGAGCGCATCGAAATGCGCGTCGTCGACGGCCCGCGCGGTGGCGGCGAAGGCAAACAGGTAATCGACCGTGGCCGCGATCTCGGCGGCGCCCTTGTAGCCGTGCCGCATCACCCCGGCGATCCAGCGCGGATTGGCGGCCCGCCCGCGCACGACGCGCCCCAACTCCTCGCGCAAGGTGCGGATGCGCGGCCGGTCGGGCACCGAATGGTCGTTGTGATAGACCGCCGGCGCGCGCCCCGACAGGCGCCGCACCACCAGCGCCAGCCCGCCCTCGAACTGGTAGTAGTCGTCGCTGTCGAGCAGATCGTGCTCGCGGTTGTCCTGATTGTGCAGCACCGCCTCGGCGGCCGCCAACCGGGTCTCCAGCAGACCGCGTTCGGCTTTGCCATCGCCGCCCGCCGCGTAGGCGTATTGGCCCCAACCGAGCCAGGCGTCGGCAAGGTCGTCCTCGGTTTCCCACAGGCGCTCATCGATCGGCGTTTGCAATCCGGCGCCGTAGGCCCCCGGCTTGGCGCCGAAGATGCGGTAGCCGGCGCGCCGGGCAGCGTCCTCCGTCGCGGCGCCGGCAGCCTGAAGCGCGGCACGGTCGGCGGCATAGCGGGCGGCGAGCGGATTGATATCGGCCGGCTCGTCGAGCGCCGCCACCGCGCGCACCGCGTTGTCGAACAGGTCGATCAGCCCGGGAAACGCGTCGCGAAAAAAGCCCGAGATGCGCAGCGTGACGTCGACCCGCGGCCGGTCGAGCACGCTCGCCGGCAGGATCTCGAACCCGGTAACCCGGCCGCTCCCCGGCTCCCACACTGGCCGTACGCCAAGCAGCGCCAGCGCCTGGGCGATATCGTCGCCGCCGGTGCGCATATTGGCGGTGCCCCACGCCGACAGCGCGATCCGGGCCGGATGGTTGCCGTGTTCCTGCGCGTACCGCTCGACGATCAGCCCGGCCGAGTGCCAGCCGAGCTGCCAGGCCGCCGGCGTCGGCACTGCGCGCGTGTCGAGCGAATAGAAGTTGCGCCCGGTCGGCAGCACCTCCGGACGCCCACGGGTCGGCGCGCCCGACGGCCCGGGCGGCACAAACCGCCCGTCGAGCCCGGCGAGAATGCCCGCGATCTCGCGCTCGCCGCAGGCGGCGACGGCGGGACGCAGCGTCTCGGCGGTCCAGCCGAGCACGGCCTTGGTTTTGTTCCAGGCGGGTTCGGCTCGCGCGTCGCCAGCAACCAGCCTCAGCGCCAAGGCTTCGAGCCGCTCAACGGTATCGCCGGCGGTGCGCCAGGGGGAAGCCTTCCCTCTCCGCCCATCGCGGGAAGAGGGAGGGGCCCGTCGCATCGGCGACGGGAGGGTGAGGTCAGCATCCGCCAACGCCTCCCCCACCTCCCCGGTGTCCTTTCCGCCGCCGAGGGCGGAGAGCGATAGATTTGCAGCATCTGTCAGGCAATCGGGCCGCAGCCCCGTCCACGGATCGGCCAGGTCCATCGTCAGCGGGTCACAGCGGAGATCGAGATCATCCGCAAGCGCACGCAGCAGCGATTCGTCGCTGACGCCGCTGCCCCGCCGCGCGCGGGCGATCGCGAGCAGCAATTCATCGAGCGGCTCGCCGGCAGGGCCGGCACCGAGCACATGCAGCCCGTCGCGGATTTGCAGGTCCTTGAGCTCGCACAAAAACCCGTCGAGCTTTTTGAGCGCCGCCGCGCGGTTGTCGTCAGGGGCAAGCCCGCAGTCGCGGTCGATCCCGGCGGCACGGGCGCGCTCCAGGATTTCGCCGGCGAGCGGGTCGATGCGGCGCGGGTCGCCGCGGGCGGCATCGTAATATTCGTCGATCAGCCGTTCGAGCTCGGCCGGCTCGCCGTAGCTGCCGGCGCGGGTCAGCGGCGGGGTCAGGTGGTCGACGATCACCGCCTGCGCCCGCCGCTTGGCCTGAGTGCCTTCGCCGGGGTCGTTGA
>JAFAWI010000631.1 GCA_019241915.1 Alphaproteobacteria bacterium | reverse complement strand
CGACGAGGAGATCACGCTGCACGACGCCCGGCGCGGGGTCTACAAGAAGGTCGTTCTGCGCGACGATTGCATAGTCGGCAGCGTGCTCTACGGTCATGTCGTCGACGGGCCCTGGTACGTGCAGCTGATGCGCGAAAAGGCCGATGTATCGGCGTTTCGCGATCAGCTGGTGTTCGGCCGCGCGTTTGCCGAGAGCGCCGGCGCCGCGCCCGCGCCGGTCGATGTCGCGGCAATGTCCGATAGCGAGCAGGTCTGCGACTGCAACGGCATCACCAAGGGCCGCATCTGCGCGGCGATCCGCGACAAAGGGCTCGTCACGCTCGATGCGGTGCGCGCGCACACCAAGGCGTCGGCCTCATGCGGATCGTGCACCGGCAAGGTCGAGGCGATCCTTGCGCATATGGGCGGCGCGATTGCGCACAGCGACGATCCCGCGATGTGCCAATGCACGGCGCATGGCCACGATGCGGTGCGGCGGGCGATCCGCGAGCAGCGCCTTCAGACAATTGCAGCGGTCCGCGAGGCACTCGGATGGAAGACCGGCGACGGCTGCCAGAAGTGCCGACCTGCACTCAACTACTACCTGCTCTGCGCGTGGCCCGAGACCTACCGCGACGACGCGCAGTCGCGCTTTGTCAACGAGCGCGTTCACGCCAACATCCAGAAGGACGGCACCTTCTCGGTCGTCCCGCGCATGTGGGGCGGGCTCACCAACCCGCGCGAGCTCCGCGCCATCGCCGACGTCGCCGAGAAATACGCGATCCCGACGGTCAAGGTGACCGGCGGGCAGCGCATCGATCTGCTCGGCGTCAAGAAGGAGCAGCTGCCGGCGGTCTGGGGCGAACTCAACGAGGCCGGTCTGGTATCGGGTCATGCCTACGCCAAGGGGCTGCGCACGGTGAAGACCTGTGTCGGCAGCGAATGGTGCCGCTTCGGCACCCAAGACTCGACCGGGCTCGGTGTCAAGATCGAGCGGATGTGCTGGGGCTCGTGGACGCCGCACAAAGTGAAGCTCGCGGTGTCGGGCTGCCCGCGCAACTGCGCCGAGGCGACGATCAAGGATATCGGCGTGGTGTGTGTCGAGGCCGGCTACGACGTCGTGGTCGGCGGGAACGGCGGAGTAGAGGTACGGGTGACCGATCACCTGGTCCGGCTGGCCAGCGAGGACGAAGTGCTGGAGCATGTGGGCGCCTTCCTGCAGCTGTACCGCGAGGAGGCGCGCTATCTCGAACGCACGGCGCCATGGGTCGCGCGTGTCGGGATCGACTATGTACGCGACCGAATCGTCGCCGACACCCACGGCCGGCGGGCGCTGCATGCCCGATTCCGCACGGCACAGCGCATGGTGCAGCACGATCCCTGGGCTGAGCGGGCCGGGGGCGTCGCAGCGGACGAATATCGCGTGCTGGCCGAGGTGCGCTGAATGCGCGGTGAGAACTGGGTCGTCGTCGGCCGGATCGAGGACATCCCGCAGCGCGGCGCGCGCCGGGTGAAGAGCCCGGATCCGGATCTGCCGATCGCCCTGTTCCGCACCGCCGACGACCGGGTCTTCGCCCTCATCGACCGCTGCCCGCACAAAGGCGGCCCCTTATCCGAAGGCATCGTCCAGGGTTGCGCCGTCGCCTGCCCGCTGCACGGCTGGGTGATCGACCTGGAGACCGGCGCGGCCGCGGCGCCGGACGAAGGCGCGGCACCGGTCATCGACGTAAAACTCGAGGACGGTGTCATCTCGCTCGACCTGACGCCTCCGCGCGGTTGGAGCAGCAAACCAAAGGCCGCGTGATGGCGTCGCCGGTCCGGACCACCTGCCCCTATTGCGGGGTCGGCTGCGGGGTGCTGGCGCATGCCGACGGGAATATCACCGGCGATCCCGGGCATCCGGCCAATCGCGGGCGGCTGTGCTCGAAGGGCGCGGCGTTGGCCGAGACGCTGTCGCCCGAAGGCCGCCTGCTGCACCCGCAGATCGGCGGCCGCGAGGCGAGTTGGGATGCGGCACTCGGCCTGATCGCCAATACCTTCCGCCGTACGCTCGAGAACGACGGCCCCGACGCCGTCGCGTTCTACGTCTCCGGACAATTTCTTACCGAGGATTACTACATCGCCAACAAACTGATGAAGGGGTTCTTCGGCAGCGCGAACATCGACACCAATTCGCGGCTCTGCATGGCCTCGTCGGTGGCGGGGCACGTCCGGGCCTTTGGCGAGGATGTCGTTCCCGGGGGTTATGATGACGTCGAGCAGGCCGACCTCGTCGTTCTGGTCGGCAGCAACCTCGCCTGGTGCCATCCGGTGCTGTACCAGCGGCTTGCCGCGGCGAAAGAGGCGCGCGGCACGCGCGTTGTGGTCATCGACCCGCGATGCACCGCAACCTGCGAACTCGCCGACTTGCACCTGGCGATCCGTCCGGGCACCGATGTCGCGCTCTTTGCCGGGCTGCTGGTTCATCTTGACGAAAGCGGACGCGCCGACGCCGATGCGGGCACCGGCTTCGCCGAGACACTGGCCGCGGCGCGGCGCGCAGCGCCGTCGCTGCGAGCCATTGCCGCGCGGATCGATGTGCCGGAAGCGGATATCGCCCGGTTTTTCGACTGGTTCGCCGCGATCGAGCGCACGGTGACCCTGTATTCGCAGGGCGTGAACCAATCGGCGGCCGGCACCGACAAGGTCAACGCGATCGTCAACTGTCATCTTGCGACCGGACGGATCGGACGAGCCGGCATGGGGCCGCTGTCGCTGACCGGACAGCCGAACGCGATGGGCGGGCGCGAGGTCGGCGGACTGGCGAACCAGCTCGCCGCGCATATGGGCTTTGGCGATGCGGAGATCGACCGGGTGCGCCGGTTCTGGAACGCGTCGCGCGTCGCCCGGCGCCCCGGTCTCAAGGCGGTCGAGCTGTTCGATGCGGTGCTCGACGGCAGGGTCAAGGCGCTGTGGATTCTCGGCACCAACCCAGCGGCGAGCATGCCGCGCGCCGACCGCGTGCGCGAGGCGCTCGCCGCCTGCCCGTTCGTCGCGGTCAGCGATTGCTGGCCGACCGACACCACGCGGTTCGCCCATGTGGTGTTGCCGGTCGCCGGATGGGGCGAAAAAGACGGGACCGTCACCAATTCAGAGCGCTGCATCTCGCGGCAGCAGCCGTTTCGGCGAGCGCCCGGCGAGGCGCGGCCCGATTGGTGGGCGCTGTGCCAGGTCGCCCGGCGGATGGGCTGGGACGAAGCGTTCGCTTATCGCGCTCCGGCCGACATCTTTCGCGAGCATGCAGCGCTGTCGGGGTTCGAGAACGGCGGGAGCCGCGTGTTCGACATCGGCGGCCTGGCGCATCTCGACAACGCCGCGTACGAGGAGCTTCCGCCGGTCCGCTGGCCGGTGGCTAGCACGGCCGCGCTGCCGAACGGCACGTCGCGGCTGTTCACGGACGGGCTCTTTCCGACCGCTGACGGCCGCGCCCGTTTTGTCCCCACCGAGTACCGGCCGCTCGCCGAGCCGACAGGAACGGATCGGCCGTTCGTGCTCAACACCGGGCGGCTGCGCGACCAATGGCACACGATGACCAGGACCGGCCGCGTGCCGCGGCTGATGAGCCATCGAAGCGCGCCGGCAATCGAAGTGCATCCAGACGACGCCAAGCGGCTCGGTCTCGCCGGCGATGGATTGGCGCGGCTCGAAAACTGCCATGGCGTCGCGGTGATGCCGGTGCGGCTGACGACAGAGCAGCGGACCGGCGAGGCTTTTGCGGCAATGCACTGGACCGACGCATTCACTTCCGCCGGGCCGGTGGCGCGGCTCGTCGGCGGCGCAACCGACCCGGTCTCCGGCCAGCCGGAGCTGAAGGCGACGCCGGTCGCATTGTCGCCGGTGGCGGCGTTATGGCGAGGGCTGCTGTTGCGGCGCGACGGTCTGCCGCCGCCCGGCGCGTTCTACTGGGCGCGCGTACCGCTCGAACGCGGACACGCGTTCGAGCTGGCCGGCTGGGAGCCGCTGCGGGGCGGCCACGGCTCCGAGGCCTGGGTCGCCAGCGTGATGGGCGCGCCGGCAAGCGCCGAACTCATCATCTACGCCGACCCCGGCCGCGGCGTCTTCCGCTATGCCGCCGTCGCCGGGGAGCGGCTTGAATCCTGCCTGTTTCTCGCGCGGCGGGCCGATGCGCTACCATCGAGAGAGATGGCGACCGCCGCCTTCGATAGCCCCGTGCCGGCAGATACTCGGCTCGGTCTGTTGTGCGGAGACACCGCCCGCCCCTGCGATTCCGGGCGGACCGTGTGTACCTGCTTCGGGGTTGGTCTGGAGACATTGCAAGCGGCAATTGTCGAGCGGCGGCTGGCGAGCGTCGCTGAAATCGGCGCGGCCCTGCGCGCCGGCACCAATTGCGGTTCCTGCATCCCGGAAATAAGCGCAATCCTGCGGCAAGGCGACGCGCGCGGCTAAACGGCTCGCGGCACCCGCGTCGTCATCATCGACCCGCGGCGCCCCGCGACCTGCGAACTCGCCGACTTGCATCTGGCGATCCGCCCGGGCACCGATGTCGCGCGATTTGCCAGGCTCCTGGTTCATCTTGCCGAAACGGCTATGCCGCCGCCGATGCGGGCACCGGTTTCGCAAAGGCACTGGCGGCGGCCGGCGGGCAGCGCCTCGCTGTCGAGCATCGGCGCGGTGAGGCCGGGCGCGTCAGAGCTCCTTGCCCTTGGCCGCCCAGACGCGCTGCAGCAGCTCTTTGTTTTTTGCCGACACATCCGCGCGGTTGTCGAAGTGCAGTGACGTGGCGCAATCCGCGAGAGCTTTCATCGTATCGCCTAGTTGCTCGTAAATATTGCAACGCGCGTAGAAGGCCGCGCCGGAGATTTCCCATCTGCTTTAGAGCAGAATCCGGTCAGGTTCGAGCATAGCCTGAGTTGGCGAAGAAGTTGGCGCATTCGGCCGGTTTGAACAGGTCGAGAATGTTGCCGATGCGCTGCCAGAGGGCGTCGATCGAGCGTTCCTGGGCTTTGCGCA
>JAFAWI010000326.1 GCA_019241915.1 Alphaproteobacteria bacterium | reverse complement strand
GAAGTCACGCAATACCAGGGGGCCAACACGCTGCTCGCCGAGATGGAGGCGTTTGCCGACGCGATCGACGGCGGCCCCGCCTACCCGATCCCGCCCGCGCAGGTGCTGCACGCGGTCGCCGTCTTCGAAGCGATCGTCGAGTCCGCCGCCCGCCGTCAGCCGGTGCGCATCGCCCGCGATTAACCGATAGGGGAAGTTCATGCCCGTCACCGTCCTTTTTCCCGAGGCCCGCCAGCAGCCCGACGCGATGGAGCAGGGCGTTTTCGGCGCTGATGTGAATGTCGTGAAGCGCGACGCCGCGTCGTCGCTCGCCGAGATCGGCGACGCCGACTGCGCCGAGGCCGACGGGCTGATGATCATGGGCTTTGCGGTCACCGCCGCCGATCTCGCGCGCTTTCCGAAGCTGCGCTGCATCGTCCGCATGGGGGTGGGCTACGACAAGCTCGACCGCCCGGCCGCGGCGGCGCGCAATATCCTCGTCTGCAACGTGCCCGATTACGGCACCACCGAGGTCGCCGACCACGCGGTCGCGCTGGCGCTGACCTTGCGCCGCGGCATCCTGCTGCACCACGAATACCAGCGCCACGACCCGCCCGAGCCGTGGCGCTCGTTCCAGCATCCGCTGATCGAGCGGCTCGGCACGCAGACCTTCGGCATCGTCGGGCTCGGCCGGATCGGCACCGCGGTCGCGCTGCGCGCCAAGGCGTTCAACTTCCGCGTCGTGTTCTACGACCCCAAGCATCCGAACGGCCACGAGCTCGGTCTTGGCATCGAGCGCGCCGCGACGCTCGAAGACCTGATGCGCCGGACCAACACGCTGTCGATCCACTGCCCGCTGACGGTCGAGACCAAGGGCATGATCGGCTACGACCAGCTGTCGCTGCTGCCCAGCGGCGCGGTCGTCGTCAACGACGCGCGCGGTCCGATCCTCGATCTCGATGCGCTGCACCGGCTGTTGAAGAGCGGCCACATCGCCGGCGCCGGGCTCGACGTGCTGCCGCAGGAGCCCCCGGTCGAGCCGATCCCCGAATTGCTGCGCGCCTACCGCGCGCGCGAGGAATGGCTCGAGGGGCGTGTCGTCATCACCCCGCACTCGGCCTGGCTGACGCCGCAATCGTGGATGGACACGCGGCGCAAATCGGCCGAGACGATGCGTGCCGCATTGTTGACGAATAATCCGCAGAACGTGATCACGCCGGACATGTTCTAGACGTTACCGCCGGCGTCACGGGAGAACGCCGATGCACCAGCTGCATCTGTTGCGCCATGCAAAATCGAGCTGGGACGACGATGCCGACGACCACACGCGGCCGCTCAACCGCCGCGGCCGCGAGGCGGCGCGGCTGATCGGCGAAACGCTGCCGCGCGCCGTCGGCGCGCTCGATCTGGTGTTGTGCTCGTCGGCGCTGCGCACGCGCGAGACCGCCGAGCTGGCGCTCGCCGATTTCGCCGCCCGCCCGCGCGTGCTCTTCGAAGACGAGCTCTATCTCGCCAGCGCGGAAAACCTGATGCAGCGTCTGCGGCGGCTCGACGAGACCACCGAGGCGGTGCTTGTCATCGGCCATAATCCGGGGCTGCACGAGCTGGCGATCGCGCTCGCCGCCCCCGGCTCGCCCGGCTTCAGCACGCTCGCCAACGGCAAGTTTCCGACCGGGGTTCGGGTGCGCTTTGTCATCGGCACGAGCTGGGCCGACATCGCCAGCGAGCGCCACCGGCTGGTCGATTACGTCACGGTAAAGTCGCTCGGCGGCGTCGACTAGACATCGCCGCCGAGCTCGGCCAGCACGGCGCGCGCCAGGCGCAGGCTCACCGGCTTGCCGGCGGCGAGCGCGCGGCGGTCGAGCGCCGCCGCCAGCGCCGCCGCCGCCGCCATCGACCGCTCGATGCGTGGCACCAGATAGGCGACGACCTCGGGCTTGACCCCGAGCCCGCGGTCGCCGAAATGCTTCAGCAGCACCGCCGCGAGCAGCTCGTCGTCGGGCGGCGCGATGCCGACCGCCGGCAACGCCCGCAGCCGCGACGCCAGATCGGCCAGCGCCAGCGGCACCGCAACCGGCGGCGCCGGCATCGTCAGCAGCACGCTGCCGCCGCGTTCGAGGCAATGGTTGTACAGGTGCAGCAGCAGGCGCTCGGGGGCGCAGTCGGCATCGTCGACCGCGACCGTCGCCGGCACCTGTTCGGGCGGCGGCAGCTGCCTTCCGTCGCACAACGGCGCGCCCGCGCGCGCGCACCACAGGTGCGCCAGATGCGTCTTGCCGCTGCCGGGATCGCCGTAGAGCACAAGCGCGCGCGCCGGCCATTCGGGCCAGCCCTCGACCTGCGCCAGCGCCGCGCTGTTGCTCGCCGAGACGAGAAAATCCGTCCGCCCGAACCGCGGCGCGACCGGCAGCGGCAGCGCCTGCTGCGTCACCGGTAGGGCGTCAGCCCGCGCACCACCTGCGGCTGGCGCGGGTCGTAAACCACGCTCCGGCGGTAGCGCAGCAGGGCGAAGCGGACCAGCACGCCGATCACCGCGGCCGCCGGCACCGCAAAGACGATGCCGACCAGCCCGAACAGCGTGCCGCCGGCGAACAGCGCAAACAGCACCCAGACCGGGTGCAGGTTGATGCGGTCGCCGACCAGCTTGGGGGTGAGGAAATTGCTTTCCACTCCCTGCCCGACGGCGAAGATGATGCAGACGATGATCACCTCGCGCCAGGTGCCGTACTGCGACGCCGCGAGGCCAAGCGCCAGCACGAAGCCGGTGGCGCCGCCGAGGATCGGGATGATTGCCAGCACGCCGATCAAGAGGCCGAGCGCCAATCCCGACTCGAGTCCGGCAAAGCTCAGCGTGGTGCCGTAATAGAGCGCGAGGATCAGGCAGACGAGCGCCTGGCCGTGGACAAAACCGACCAGCGTATCGCGCACCAGACGCGCCTGCGCGCGCACCGTCATCAGCGTCTGCCGCGGCAGGTTGGCGTCGATCTGTGCGACGATCTTGTCCCA
>JAFAWI010000620.1 GCA_019241915.1 Alphaproteobacteria bacterium | reverse complement strand
GCGATCCCGCGTTCGCCGGAACGGCTGCGGCCGGACCGCCATCCCGAGGCCGCGCGCCGGGCGCGTGACGCGGTGTTGGCGCGCATGCAGGAAGAGGGGGTGCTGGCCGCGGCCGACGCGGCGGAGGCGACCGCGGAGCGGGTGCCGGCAGCGCGGATCGCGATGCCGTTTCACGCGCCGCACCTGGCGCGCGCGGCGCACGGCGAGGCGCCGAGCGCGGCGGTGGTGCGCACCACAATCGACCCGCTGCTGCAGCGCCGGGTCGAGACGCTGCTGCGGCGCGAGGCGGCGGCGCTCGAGCCGCAGGCGACGCTGGCGGCGCTGGTCGTCGAAAACCGCCAGCGGCAGGTCGTCGCCTATGTCGGCAATGCCGATTTCCTGTCGGGACCGCGGCACGGGACGCTGGACATGGTGCGCGCGGTGCGCTCGCCAGGGTCGGCGCTGAAGCCGTTTATCTATGCAATGGCGTTCGACCGGCTGATCATTCACCCGGAGACCATCCTCGACGACCAGCCGCGGCATTTCGGCGACTACGCGCCGGGCGATTTCGACGGCCGCTTTCTCGGCGAAGTGACAGCGCGCCAGGCGCTGCAGTATTCGCTCAACGTGCCGGCGGTCGCGGTGCTCGACCGGCTCGGGCCGGCGCGATTTACCGCGGCGCTCGCCGCGGCGGGCATCCGCCTCAAGCTGCCGCAGCCGACGGGAGAGCCCGGGCTCGCCGTGGCGCTCGGCGGCGACGGGATCAGCCTCTACGACCTGGCGACGCTCTATGCCGGCCTCGCGCATGACGGTGTGGTGGCAGCGCTGCGCACCCGACAGGACGAGCCGTCGGGGCCGCAGACCGCGATCTTCGGGCCGGCCGCCGCGTGGTACGTCAACGACATCCTGACCGACGCGCCGGCGCCGCCAGGCATGCTGCCGGTCGAGGTGCGGCGGGCGCGGCCACTGGCGTTCAAGACCGGCACCTCCTACGGTTTCCGCGACGCCTGGGCGGTCGGCTACGACGCCGATGTGACGATCGCGGTGTGGGCCGGGCGGCCGGACGGGACGCCGATCCCCGGCATCACCGGCCGCACAACCGCGGCGCCGGTGCTGTTCAAGATCGCCGACCTGCTGGGGCCGCCGGCTTCGAACGGCCTGCGGAAACCGCCGCCGCCGGGTGCGCTGGTTGTCGCGCGGCGCGACCTGCCGCCGGGGTTGCGGCGGCTCGATGCCGGCCCGGCCGAGCGCGCCGGCCGCGACGCCGCCGGTCCAAAGATCGTCTATCCGCCCGACGGCGCGACCGTCGAATGGCACGGCGAAGGCGTGCCGCTCGAAGCGGCCGGCGGGCAAGGACAGCTGCGCTGGCTGGTCGATGGGCGCCCGCTGCCGCCGGGCCAGCCGCGCCGCACGCTTTACTGGAGCCCCTCGGGGATCGGCTTCAGCCGGCTCACCGTACTCGACGCCGCCGGCCGCAGCGCCCATGCCACGGTGCGGCTGGAACCGTGAGCGTGGTAATATGGCGGCGGAGGTGCACTTGCCATGCCGCGAAACTCGGCTGACTACGACGACGATTTCTTCGCCTGGACGCAAGAGCAGGCCCGACTGCTGCGTACCGGCGAGCTAACCCAGATCGACATCGACAATGTCGTCGAGGAGCTCGAAAGCATGGGAAGGAGCGTGCGGCGCGAGCTTCGCAGTCGCTTGGCATTGCTGATCATGCATCTGCTCAAATGGCAGCACCAGCCGGTGTTCCGTTCGCGAAGCTGGTCCGGCACGGTGCGGGAACAACGCGCTCAGATCAAAGAGCTGATTGACGAGTCGCCAAGTCTTGGGCCCGTCCTTGCCGAAGGCTTGACGAGCATCTATGCCAGCGCAGTTCGCAAGGCGGTGTTGGAAACCGGTCTGTCGGAAATTTCCTTTCCGGCTAATTGCCCGTACACGCCCGAACAAATCCTCAGCGAGGATTTTCTGCCGGAAGATTGAGTTCGTATGGCGGACGGTGCAGGCCGGCGGGGGAGATCGTGAAGATCTCGTAGCCGGTCGCGGTGACCCCGATCGTGTGCTCGAACTGGGCGGACAGCGAGCGGTCCTTGGTCACCGCGGTCCAACCGTCGCTCAGCACCTTCACACCCCAATGGCCGGCGTTGATCATCGGCTCGACCGTAAAGAACATGCCTTCGAGCAGCACCGGCCCGTCGTCGGGCTCGCCGTAATGCAGGATCGACGGCGCGTCGTGGAACACGCGGCCGACGCCGTGGCCGCAGAAATCGCGCACCACGGAATAGCGGTGGCTTTCCGCGTAGCGCTGGATCGCGTTGCCGATCGCGCCGATGTGCACGCCGGGCTTGACCACGGCAATGCCGCGCATCATCGCCTCGTAGGTCACATCGACGAGCTTGCGCGCCTTGAGCGGAATGCGCTCGCCGGCGAAATACATCCGGCTGGTGTCGCCGTGCCAGCCGTCGAGGATCACGGTCACGTCGATATTGACGATGTCGCCTTCCATCAGCCGCCGGTCGCCGGGAATGCCGTGGCAGACGACATGGTTGATCGAGGTGCAGATCGATTTGGGGAAGCCGCGGTAACCGAGCGGCGCCGGGACCGCGGCGTTGCCGACAATGTAGTCGTGGCACAGCCGGTCGAGTTCGCCGGTGGTGATGCCCGGCACGACGTAGGGCGCGATGTAGTCGAGCGTCGCGGCCGCCAGAATCCCGGCCTTGCGCATGCCGTCGAACGCGGCGGCACCGTGGATTTTGATCGACCCGGGCCGCGGCACGCCGGCCAGCGCCTCGCCAAGGCCCATCATCACGTCTTGCTGCATCGCCGAGCGCTCGTCTCACACCCGGGGATCAATATCGGTTGCCGGGCCGCTTCAGGCAATCCCGCGCGGCCATCGTCCGTCGCATATCGCCCGGCTGCCGCAGATGGATTGTGCCGCCGCGCAGCTTTGCCCTATGAAGGACCCGCCATCGTCAAGAGAGCCCTAATGCCGCGCCGCGCGGACGCCCCGCCGAAGACCTACACCGCCTGCGCCCTGATCATCGGCAACGAGATCCTGTCGGGGCGCGTGCAGGACGAGAACGTCGCTTTCCTCGCGAAGGGTCTGAACGAGGCCGGCATCCGTCTGCGTGAGGTGCGGGTGATCCCGGACGATACCGATGCCATCGTCGCGACGGTCAACGAGGTGCGGCGCAAATTCGACTACGTCTTCACCACCGGCGGCATCGGCCCGACCCACGACGACATCACCGCCGAGTGCATTGCCGAGGCGTTCGCGGTCAAGCTGATCCTGCACCCCGAGGCGAAGCGGCTGCTCGAAGGGCATTATCCGCCGGGCGCGGTCAACGAAGCGCGGATGCGCATGGCCCATATGCCGGAAGGGGCGACGCTGCTGCCCAACCCGATCTCCCGCGCGCCCGGGTTTCGCATCGACAACGTCTATGTTCTGGCCGGCGTGCCGCAGATCATGCAGGCGACTTTTCGCGAACTGAGCCATAACCTCAAAGGTGGCGCCAAGATGCTGAGCCGCTCGGTGAGCTGCGGTCTTGGCGAGGGCGTGCTGGCCAAGGGGCTGGCGGAGCTTCAGGCGCGCTACAACGATTTGGACATCGGCTCCTACCCCTATTTCCGGCGGGCCGACTTTGGCGTGACCCTCGTTGTCCGCGGCACCGACCGGGATCGCCTGCTGACCGCGACAGACGAGGTGAGAATGCTGATCCGCACGCTGGGCGGCGACCCGCAGGACGGGGCAAGCGAGGACTAGCAGGGGATTTTGCGATGTCGCCGCCGCGGGGCCGGGAAGCGGCGCCAGCCGGCGATGCGCCGATGCGGACGTGGCGAAACGGCAGACGCAGCAGACTTAAAATCTGCTTCCCTATGGGAGTGGGGGTTCGATTCCCCCCGTCCGCACCATTGGCAGATGCGCATCCAATCGCCGGCGCCCTCAGGGGCGCCGGCGCAAGGTGATCAGCGTCATCTCGCCCGGGCAGCCGTAGCGCAGCGTCGGCCAGCCGGTGCCGAGCCCGGAGCTGGTGTAGCCGGTGGTCGCGCCGTGACGCCACAAGCCGCGCCCGGCGTGGCGGCAGCGGGTCAGCTGCGTGACCAGCGGCGTGCCGCCCGGCAGGCACACCTGGCCGCCATGCGTATGGCCGCAGAGATAGAGCGCGACGCCCGCCGCCGCGGCCGCGTCGGCGAGCTCGGGCGAGTGCACCAGCGCGATCCGGAAGCCCTCGATCCCCGGCCGGTCGAGCGCCGCGCGCGCCGCATCGGTGTAAAAATAATGGACGTCGTCGAGCCCGGTCCAAACCACGTGTTCGCTGTGCCGCTCCACCGTTGTCGACCGGTTCAACAACACCGTAAAGCCGATGCGCTCCAGGGCGTCGGCCATCGCTGCCGGGTCATGGTTGCCAAGAACGGCGAAGCGGCGGTCGCGCACAGCAACGCGCTCGATGAGCGGGACCAGCGGTTCCACCGCCGTGTGCAGCGGCGCGTCGTGCGCGCCGAGAATGTCGCCGGTCAGCACGAGCGTGTCGACCGCAAGGCCGGCGAGCATGGCGCCGGCGATCCCGGCCAATTCCGGCGCCATGTCGAGATGCGTATCGCTCAGGTGCAGGATGCGATAGCCGTCAAAAGCCTGCGGCAGCGTATCGAATTGCAGCTCCAGCTCGACCAGCCGCGGCGCCAGCGCGTTGCGCCGTCCCCGTCCGTACAGCCCGGTGAGACGCATCGCGGCGACAAAGGCGAACAGCGCGCAACGAAACAGCTTCTGCCGCCAGCGCGGGCGTCTGCCGGCGGGCGAGACCCAGTAACGACCGGTCTCGATCGCCTGTCGCGCCGCGGCCCAGCCGGGCGGCTTCTCGGCCGCGGCCTCTCCCGGATCGGCGTCGGCGTCCAAGCTCGACGCGCGCGGCAGGTCACGCCGCGTCGCGGCAGGCATAGATGAAAAAACGGTTTGTTTCGGCCACGGTGACCCCGCCGTTCTTGAGGCCGACGGCGCGCATCGGCACCGGCGCAATCCACTCCGCGGCCGCCACGCCGTCAATGGGGCGGGCCAGAACGAGATAGTCGAGCCCCGGTTCGCGCCGGCAGACAGCTTGCAAATCCGGCTTGGTGCGGGCGCTCGTGGCGGCGGCGTCGAAACCGGGGCACAAATCGGTCTCGGCGAAATCGAGTGTGCGCAGCGGCCAGAAACTTTCGAGACGGTGCTGATAGGTCAGCGCCGTCTGGCGAAAAAACACCGCGCCGGTCCCTTGCGAGCACGAAAAATAGTCGGGCCGCTTCCAGTGCAGCCAAAGAAATTCGAGACCGCCTTCCCAATAGACCGAGGCGTTCTCGGGCAAGGCGGTAGCCAAAGCCGGCGGGACCGGCTGGGACGACTCGACAAAGGCGGTCCACGCTGTGCGC
The DNA here is from genome assembly GCA_019241915.1 of Alphaproteobacteria bacterium. Taxonomy (GTDB): domain Bacteria; phylum Pseudomonadota; class Alphaproteobacteria; order ATCC43930; family CGMCC-115725; genus DATARH01. The sequence goes on along the minus strand of JAFAWI010000620.1, from coordinate 5,070 downwards.
CGGTCCCAGCCGAGCAGCGCCACCAGCAGCAGCCCGGCTGCGGCGGCGAGGGGCCAGGCGCGCGTCCGCGCCTCGCCGCGGTGCCGCAGCGCGACGAGAACCAGCGCCAACGCCATGCTGACCACCGCGACCGCGAACGCGGCTGCCCTGAACCGCTCGGGCCACATCTCGTTTAGAACGCGCAGTCCATAGAACACGTAGAGTGCCGTCGCGGTGGCGCCGAGCGACAGCGCGGCGAGGCAAAGCGGCCGGGCCATGGCCGGGAGCGGGCGCCGCATGCGGCGCTGCCAGAGAATGACCCCGACGGCGGTCGCCAGCAGCGGTGCTGCCACGGCGATTGCCCCGACGAAGCTGGACAGCCAGAGCGCGACAAACGCTGCCGTGAGCATCAGCTTGGCGACCGGCTCGAGTGCGGGATCGCGCAGCAGCCGCAGTACGACCGGCGCTGCGCAGAGATGGGTGACGACAGTCAACAGCCACAGCGTGCGCCACGGTTGCAGTTCGGTGATCAGCACGTTTCGCGCGAGATCGGCGCCCAGCAAGGTGGCGGCAATACCGCCGACGCCGATGGCGAAGGCGGCGCCGAGGAAATGACGCTCGCCGGCTTCGGCAGCGCGCAGCGTCAGAATGGCGAGCGCCAATGTCGCTGCGGCGCCGAGCAGCGCGTCATAGCGCCACGCGGTGATCAGACACTGTGCATCGCGGCTCCGCACGACCTCGAACCAGGCCGGATCGTATGTCGCGCCCAGATCGGCGAAAGGCTTGACGCCGGCCAGTGCAAGCGCCGCGAAGGCCCCTGCGCCGCCGAGTGCGAGCCACCACCATCGCGGCCGGGCCAGCGCGATACACACGAACAGCAAGGCCAGACCGGGCAGCGCGGTGATCGGGTGCAGCGCCGCTGCCAGCCCGGCGGCGGCAATCGCCCACGCGGTCCGCTTCCGGACCATCAGCGCAAGCGAGACGAGGATCAGCGCCTCGGCGTAAAGCCGCGGGGTGACAAAGGGTTCGCCATAACCGAACAGGGCATAGGCGTTTGGCAGCACGACCACCGCGAGCACCGCGAGCAGCGCCGTGAGACGGTCGCGTATCAGGGCCCTTGCAAGGCAGAGCAGGCCGGCAAGCCACAACAATTGGCCGAGCAACGTCGCGAGCATCGCCGCCGGACCGACCCCCAGCGCCGCGACCAGCGGCGCATAGAGGCTAGTGAAAATCGTGAACCGGTCCTGCGAGCCGAAGCGGAAGTAGATATCGTCGGCGTAATGCCCGGGCTCGAGCGCGTTCAACGCCTGCACCATATAAAACCGGGCGTCGCCGACGATGCCGTCGTAAGGACGTGTCGCCAGCCACACCGCGGCGATCAGCACCACCAGCAGCGTATGTGTCGAGGCGCGCCGGCCGCTCCTCGCGATCCGGCCGGCGAAGCCGCCATGGAGCCGCGGTTGCCCGGCGGTCGGCATAACGGGCTCGGGCGCCGTCAGACCGAAGGGCAACCGGTATTTGCCGTCGATCATATTCGACTGTTCGCAGAGACCGCGTCGCGTCCGCCGCCTGCAGCGGCTGCGACGGCGCTCACACCCGCATCGGGACGAGCCGACCGCCGGCAGCGGCCGGGGACGTGCCGTGGCTCGCATCGCCCGATGCCCCGGCTTCGCCTTCCTCGTGGTACTCGGCGTCCTGGTTGACGCACCACACGTCGTAGGCGCGCCGGCCGAGCAGGATGTTCTTGACGGTCAGGATCGCCGTCATCATCGCGTGATCCTGGTTGTTGTACTTGTGCATCCCGTTGCGCCCGACGAGGTGCAGGTTCGGATACCCGGCATCGAGAGCCGCGCGGATCGTCGCCACATGGTGCTGATAGCAATCGTCGTAGACCGGGTACGCCTTGGGCTGACGCACGACGGTGCCGTCGACGATGTCGTCGGGCGCGGCAAGACCCAGCGCGACAAGCTCGTCGCTCGCCAGCCGCACCAGCGCGTCGTCGCTTGAGGTCCACAGCCCGTCGCCTTCGAAGCAGAAATATTCGAGGCCGTAGCAGTTGAGCCCGGGGGCCGGCACCATCTCGGGCGACCACGACCTGAAGTTCTGGATGCGCCCGACCTTCACCCCCGGATCGTGGATGTAGATCCAGTTGTCGTCGAACAGCTCCCGGTCCTGGACCACCAGCGCGACCACCAGGAAATCGCGGTAGCGCAGCGCCTCGGCGGCGCGCGCGGCGGGCGCCGGCGGCGCCGGGACGACGGCACGGACCAGCTCGCGCATCGGCATGCTGGAGATGACATGGTCGCAGACGAGCCGCCGCTCGGCACCGTCGGCGTCGGCGACGCCGACGGTCCAGCGGCGCTCGCCGGCATCCCATTCGAGGCTGCGGACGGTCTGGCCGAGCGATACCTCGCCCCCACCGGCGCGGATGCGCGCGGCGGCGGCTTCCCACAGCATGCCCGGCCCGCGGCGCGGGTAGCGGAAGCTGTTGACCAGCGTCTTGATGATCTTGTCGCGCGCCGCGCCGGCGTGCTGCGGCAGCAGCGCGTGCCAGATCGCCTTGGTCAGCGACAGGCCCTTGATCCGCTGCGCCGCCCAGTCGGCGGAGATTTCGGAGCATTTCATACCCCACACCTTCTCGGTGTAGGTCTTGAAGAAAATTTCGAACAGGCGGCGGCCGAACTGCCCGGTCACCCATTGCTCAAACGTCTTTGGGATCGCCGGCGCACTGAGCTTGCCTTGGACATAGGAGAGGACGCAGCGCACCGCCTCGACGACGCCGAGTTTGCTCAGCGCATCGAAGGCGCGGATCGGGTAGTCGAACAGCTTGCCGCGGTAGTAGATGCGCGATTTGCGCGGCCGGACGAGAAAATCCTCCTCGCCGAGCATGTCGGTCCACAGGGCTTCGATTTGCGCCGATTTGGAAAAGAAGCGATGGCCGCCGATGTCGAAGGCAAAGCCCTTGTATTCGGCGGTGCGGGAGATGCCGCCGACGTAGCGGGGGTCCTTTTCCAGCACGGTGACGGGGATGCCTTGGCGGCTCAGCAGGTAGGCGGCGGTCAATCCCGCGGGGCCCGCGCCGATGCAGACGACGGAAGGTTTGCCGGTGGTCATATTGTTTGGCCGATCGAGGCGGCCAACTGGCGCAGCCGGGCGCGCAGGCCGACATTGAACGAGATACGCTTGTGCGCGGGGTAGGAGTAGAGAACGACCAGTCCCACCGCCGCGACGTGCGCGGCAAAATCGCTGCTGACCGCGGCAACGCCGAGAAACAGTTCCGGGCCGAAGAGGCCGATCAGCAGGGCCCGGATCGCTGTCGCAAGGAGCGAGGTGAGCACGACGCCGAGGCCGGACACCATCACGAACGTGATGAATTGCCGCAGCGCCGAGCGGCCCGCGAACCGGAAATTGAGCCAGTAATTGAGGGCGAAGTTGGTGACGAGACCGGTCGCCGCCGCGGAACCGGTCGCCAGCCAGTAGGGAATGTGCTGACTGCCGGCTCCGTACATCAGCCAGCCGCTCAACAGGTTGACCCCGGCGGCGATACCGCCGAAGCCGAGATAGACGAGCAAGTCGCGCGGCAGCCCGAGGCGCCGCCTTGACCATTCAACGCGCGGACCGGAAAGCGCGGCCGTATCGGGGGGTGCGAGGCTCACCATCGCGTCGCCTTTGTTGCGCCGCACGCAACGTCGCAAAAAGGCATTGATTTCCGGTTAAGCGCGGGGAATGGCGGCGGCCGGCTGCAGCTCAAGCGCCAGGCGCCGCACCGCGATTGCAAAGACCGCGACCACCGCGAGCGGCGCCACCGGCAGGTGCAGCGTTGCGGCCAGGCGTCGGGGATCGAGCAGCAGCACGAAGAGCCCGGCGAGAACGATCTTTTCCGCCGGAGTCAGCCGCGCCGTGCCGTCGCCGCGCAACAGCCAGCACGCCGCCAGCGCCGGCAGCATCAGGTCGTAGAGCAGCGATACCGGGCTCGCCAGCAGCGCGCCGGCTGCCAGCACCGCGGCGCGCGTCGGCAGCGGCACGGCGCGGCGCCATGCAACGGCAACGACGGCGCCGGCCGCCACCGCGGCGACACCTTGGAGGGCGTAGGCCAGTGCGACGCTGCCGCCGAGCAGCCGCACACCGCCGAACACGCTGGCAAAGCCGGTGAACAGGATGCGGCCGGACTCGTACATCTCATGCGACGCGCCAGCGGTGATGAAAAAGGCTCGCCAGGTGCCCCAGCCGAACGCTGCGACCGAAGTGGCAGCCAGGCCGGCGGCGGCGGCTGCTGCGGCGGCGAAGCAGCGCCAGCGGCCCGAAGCGGCGAGCGCGACCGGCACCAGCAGGGCGAGATGCGGCTTGTAGCAGAGCGCGCCGAAACAGAGACCCGCGAGCACCGGCCGGCGGTCGACCAGCACCGTCGCCGCGCCAAACAGCGCCGCGGTCAGGAACGCGTTCTGTCCGAGACCGATGTTCCACAGCACGATCGGGAAAGCGGCAAGCGCAAGGAGTGCCATGCCGCTCGTGTCGCCCAGCGCGCGGCGTGCGACCCACAGATAAGCCGCCATTGTGATGAGTTCGAAACCGACAAACGCGACGAGATAGGGGAATGCCGCGAAGACGCGGCAGAGCAGCAGGAAGACCGGCGGATAGTTGAAGAACTGGTACTCGATGCCGGGCGCGGTCGCGGCTTCTTCCGCCGCCAGATGCGCGGCCTGGTCGTAGGCGAGCGCCGGTGAGCCATCGGCGGTCAGCCGGCCGGCGGCATAGAAGCTGGCGAAATCGGTGGTTGTCGGCCGCTCCAGCGGCACGATCCAGCCATGCGTGCCGGCGATCAAAAAAGCGAACAGCGCCAGCTCAACCGCCAGCAGTAGCGCCGCCAGGCCGCGCACGCGCCGCCGGTCCAGCCAAGCGCTTAGCGGCGCCCCGGCCGCGGGCCGCAACAATGCATCCGCCATTCGTGCCGCGCCCGCTGTCCGCCGAGGGGCCGAATCTAGCGTCACGCGGTTTAGCGAACGGTTAACGATACTGCGCCGTGCGTGCTTGCCAAACGCCGCGGCAGCCCTTACGTAAGCGCCCGCGAAACCTCACGCAGGTCGCGGCGCT
>JAFAWI010000145.1 GCA_019241915.1 Alphaproteobacteria bacterium | reverse complement strand
CCCGATTCTGCAGCAGCCCGCCCTGATAGAGCGGCCATTCGAGGTTGAGGAAGAGGCCCGCCTGCGGTTCTTTCACCCCTTCGTAGGGCAAGCCGTTGACGCTGATCCGACCGAGATTGCCCTGGAGATTGGTGCGCAGCGACAATTTCGGCAACAACGCGGAACGCGCCTCGGCGATGCCTTCGTCGCTGGCGCGCAGCCTTGCCACTGTCGCGATCGGTCCGGGCGCTGGTGTAGCGCGGCGTTGAGCAACTGCGGCAGCGTGCCTTCAAGCGGCTTTGGCAGCGGCCGGCTCGACACGTCGACGATACGCAACTGCGCCGTTGGCGGCAGGTCCATCGCCGTCAGCAACCCATATTGTGCATCATGCTGGGCGGTGCGCGCCTGCGCGAGGTTGTAGCGCCGCTGCGCCGTGTCGCGCCGCGCCAGTTCGACCGTGACGATCGTCGCCAGACCGCGTCCGTACGAAGCTTCCGCCGAGTTCTGCACCTCCTCGGCATCTTTTAGTGCCTGCTCGGCCGCGCGAAGCGCCGCATCGGCGCCGTCGAGCAAAAAGTATGCTTTCGCCACGTCGAAGATAAGCTTTTGGTGCGTCTGCGTGAACGTGACATTGGCCGCCACCGAAAGCTGTCGCGTCGCATTGATCGCCGCTTCCCGCCCGCCGAAATCGAGTAGCAAATAGCTGATTGTGAGCGTGGGCAGAAACTCCTGGATGTTCGCGGTGATAAAGCCTTGTGGAACCAGGTTGCTGGGAAAGGGCGTCGCCGCGCGCTGATAGCCCTCGATGGCGCTGGCGGTCAGCGCTGGCAGCAACGCTGCTTTTGCGATCCCGACGTCGATCGCGGCCTGCCGCGCTTGCTCCCACGCGACCCGTGTCGTCTGATTGCGGCGCTCCGCGATATCGATCAGCTCCGCTAACGAATACTGATGGCTCGCGTTGATTTCAGCGGGTGCTTCTGTCGGAACCGGAGCGACCTCCTCGGGGGTCGGAAGCGCCGAAGGCGGGATCGGCCAGGATGCGTCGGGCGCAGCCGGCGCAAGGTCGCGCGTGTCGTTGCATCCCCAAACGATAAGGCAAGCCGCCAAAGCCGTCGCGACGCGGCTAACCCGTTGCAAGGCCCAACTCGCCGGAAGCGGGATGCCCCGGCGCTGGCGCTTGGGGGCCGACCTGAGCGAGGATCGCGCGGATGTCCTGATCCAACAAGCGATGCCAGATACGCACGGGTTCGGTTCCCTCCGGCGGCTCGGGTAGGCTTTTGGTGATTTCGTCTGCGCCGCTGCCGTCACGAATCCATGCGGCTGAGCGCTCGAACCAGGATGCCAGCGCCGCCTCGTAACCCGCAACGTCGGCCGAAACAGGGATCTGCCGCCGCAAATCAAGAATTACGGCAACCGGGACGAAGAGCGCCTGCACCTGTGCTAAAGTGCCCGCATCAATTGGGCGACGGCCGTCCGCGATCAGCATGGCTCGGGTCTCGAACGGCTCGTCGACGATCGTGGCCCGCGCCTGTCCTATCGCTTCGGCAAATCCGGCGCGGTGCGCGGCTTCGGCGTTCTGCGTCCGGAACAGCGCCGCCAGATGCTCCATTGCCGCGACCAGGTTGGCTCGCACCACGCGGGCTGTGCTGACCGGCCAGATGGTCGTGAAAATAACGAAGATAATGATGTTGCCGAGGATGATGCCGACCACGCGGTCGCGTGCGGTTTCCATGTCCACAGTCGGCCCGAATTCCTGAAACGTGCTCAAGAAAAAAGCCAAGCCGATCTGCCAGCCGGCATAGGCAATGCGCTCGCTACCAAAACCGATCCAGGCGGCTAAAAACGTCACGGGCGCTACCACCAACAGCAGATCGCTGAGGTCGGTCATCAGCGGCATCAGCCCGATAATGGTTCCGAGGCCAAGCGCGGCGCCGACAATACAACCCGACAGCCGCAGCGTCGCCTTGTGCAAAGTCTCGCCGACAGTGCCGAGTGAGACGAAAAAGCAGGTGATCACGATCGTGTGGATCCCCGGCCAGTCCAGCATATCCTCGGCAAAATAAGCGAGCATGACCGCCAGAGTGACTTTCAGCGCAAAGCGGGTGTATTCGGGATTGCTGAAGGCATCGGGCGCGAGAAGCCGCCGCGGTTGCTCGGTGACCGGGTGAATAGCCGCCGGCGGCTCCCGAATTGCGTGCAGCGTCCGGGTCATCTGAAAGCTCATGGGCTGAGCGGCGCCGGAAAATGCAAGCTCCGGGGCCTGTAGCGATGCCGGCGCGCCATTCTCGAGCGCCTGTGCCGCCTCGCGGCAAAACTGTGCAACTGAGACGAGACGATCTTCTTCTACATTCTCGCCAGCACGCTTCAGCGCCAGCAGCAAAAGCAGCAGGCGTTGGATTTCGGCTACCGGCGCCGGCTGCACCGATTTGCGTAACAAGCTCGCCAGATGACGCAGTTTCAGCAATCCGGTCGTACCCTCGCGAGCCAGCGCCTCGACGCGGTGGTCCGCCCCCGGCGCGCCATCGCAAAACCGCGCCGCCGCACGCAACCGCTCGACCAGCGCTGCGCGAAGCAAAAGGGCCGGATCGCGGCCGGTTAGCAAATTGGCGGCAATGACCAGCGCGACCGGGATCGCTACCGCTAAAGCCAGCCATAGCAGAAACCGCAGCAGCGCCTCCACCGGCGGGACGAACACCAGCTCCGGCAGCGTAAAGCTCTCGGTGTTGGCGATCGAGCCGGGCATCAGCGAGATGCCCAGCGCCTCCTCGCCCAAAGTCAATCCATAGGCAATGATAAAACCGGCTGCGAAAAAGGCCGGCGCCAACTCGCCGGCCGTGCGCGCGAGGAACATCGCGACAAAGGTCATACCCGCGATCAGCGGAATGCGCAGCGCCGGCTGCGATAAGCTGAAGATGAGCACAAGGATTGCCGCAAAAATCGCGAGGATGACGGCCACGCCTGCGATCAGCGCGGTGAGCGCGGTGGACACCGCTTCCGCGCGCGAAACGAACAGCACGACATAAGCGGAGATCA
>JAFAWI010000050.1 GCA_019241915.1 Alphaproteobacteria bacterium | reverse complement strand
GAGCGACTGGTCGCTCACATAGCCCATGCCGCGCTGCAGGTTCGTCTCGGTGACGTTGCCGTGGCTGAACAGCGTGCGGTTGAAATAGAGGATGTGCGGGCCGTATTCCTTCAGCGCCTGCCTTTTCGAGTCGGCGACGTAAGCGGTGATCCCGAGCGACAGATGGTCGGGCGTGATCCGGTGCCCGGCCTGGTGCAGGGACCTGGCGTAAAAGCGGATGATGTCGTCGCGCAACCCGCGGGCGCGGCCGAGGCCAGGCGTGATCGGCAGGTTGTGCTTGCCGGCGAATTCGATCGATTCCTTGCTGCCGACGATCGGGACCCAGATCGGCGGATGGGGCTGCTGCACCGGTCGCGGCCACATCGCGACATCCTTGTACGACCAGAACCGGCCCTCGTAGCTGAACACCTCCTCGGTCCAGGCGCGCGTGATGATGTCGTAGGCCTCTTCGAACCGGGCCCGCGATTCCGCCAGCGCCACATTGTGCACCTGATATTCGCGGGGAATACCGCGCGCGAAACCCGAGATCAGGCGGCCTTTCGACAGGCAGTCGATCATCGCAGCTCTTCGGCAAGGCGCAGCGGCTCGTGCAGCGGCAACAGGTTGCCGTAGATCAAGAGCTTCAAGTTCTTGGTGCGCTGCGCCGCCGCCGCAGCCATCAGGTTGGGGCTGTTCATCAGCCCGTAGGGCGAGCAATGGTGTTCGTTAAAGCCGACCCCGTCAAAGCCGCTTTTGTCGAGCAGCTCCCACGCGTCGAGATGCTCCTCATAGGTGCGCATCGCGGTGTCGCGGTCGAAATAGCGGCCGGCGAGCGGGTAGGGCAGCTCGGTTTCGCCGCGCTTCAGATGGTCGAGATTGGCGTCGTAGGCGAGCAGGTCGAAGACAAAAACCTTCACGAGGCGACCTCCTCCATCTGGAAGGCTGCGACCCGGCTGCCGCGGAAATGCAGCAAGGCGGTCGCCGCGGCGGCGATCAGCGCGATGCCGGAAGCGCTGAGGAAAATTTGCGGCGGTTTCATTCCGGCCGACAACAGGTAGCCGCCCAATACCGGCGCGGCGATGCCGCCGAGCCGGCCGATGCCAAGCGCCCAGCCGAGGCCGGTCGTCCGCATCCGCGCCGGATAGAGCTTGCCGCAGGTGCCGTTGAGGCCGGTTTGGCTGCCGATGATCGTCAACCCTGCAAGGAATGTGACAGCCAGCAGGATCGCATACGGCAGCGCGACCAAGGCGATCACGCCGATAAAGATCGCCCCTATCGCGTAATGCACCGCCAATGAGGATTCCGGGCCGTAGCGGTCGATCAAGGCACCGAGATAGAGAACCGCGAAGATCGCTCCGCAATCGCGCAAGCTTGACGCGAATACCGCCTGGGCGGGCTCGAAGCCCATCAGGTTCAGGACGGTCGGCATCCAATAGGCAAACAGGAACAGGTTCATCAGACTGCAGAAATAGACCACCCACAGCAGGACGGTCTGCAGCGCATAGCCTTTGCCGAAAAGCATCGCGATCGGATTGCCGTGGGCCAAATCGATGTGGTGCGGTGTGCCCTCACCGGCACTCAGCGCAAGCTGCCCCAATAGCGCACGGTCGCGAACCGAAAGATTGCCCCGCCGCATCAGAAAGCGTGGCGACTCGGGCAACCACGCCAGCAGAAGAACCACCAGGGCCAGCGGAAACAAGCCGCCGAAGATAAAAATTGCCTGCCAGCCAAAAACGGGCAGCAGCAATAAAGCGACGAGTTGGCCGCCAAGAAACCCGCCGAGCGGCGCACCGGTAAAGCTCGCCATGATCATCAAAGCCCGCCGCCGCGCCGGCGTATAGTCGCCGGTCAGCGCCGCCGCTCCGGAGAACCCGCCGCCGATCCCCACCCCGGTAAAAAACCGCAACGCCGCCATCACCGTCAGCGATCCGGCAAAGGCGCTTGCCAGTGAGGCGACGCCGAACAATGTCAGCGCGCCGAGCAGCAGCGGCCGGCGGCCGAGACGGTCGCCGAGCGGCCCGGCGCTCAACGCGCCGACCATGATGCCGATGCTCGACCACAGGAACGCGGTGGTGAAGGCGGGCGGCGGCAACCCCCAAGCCTTGATCAGCGACGGGACTGCCCAGGCAATCGCGTTGAGGTCGTAGCCGTCGCACATCTGCACAACGCCGCACAACAGCGCGACACGGATTTGCAGGCGGCCAATGCGCTGATTTTCGAGCGCCGTCTCGACCGCAGAGGCTGCCGTTTCCGCCATCCCGTTCCTCCACTGCTCGGCATTTCGCTGCCGGCTCAGGCCGGTCTCGCCGCTCCTCGTGTTGCATTTCTCCGCCGCCTGCGCAAGCCTCGGCCGTCCACGCAGCCCGGAGCCGTCCATGACCATCCGCCCACCGGCCGAGATCGGCATGCCGCTCGACGAGGTCGATACCCCGGCGCTGGTTGTCGACCTCGACGCCTTCGAGCGCAATTTGCGCCGCCTCGCCGACCGCGTCGCCGGCAGCGGGGTGCGCCTGCGGCCGCACGCCAAGACCCACAAATGCGCGGTCATTGCGCTGAAGCAGATGGAATTGGGTGCCGTCGGGGTCTGCTGTCAAAAGGTCAGCGAAGCCGAGGCGCTGGTCTATGGCGGGGTCAAGGACGTGCTCGTGACCAACGAGATCGTCGGCAAGACCAAGCTGCGCCGATTGATGGGGCTCGCCGGCAGCGCGCGCATCGCCACCTGCGCCGACGATCCTGCGCAAGTGACGGCGCTCGACGCGGCGGCCGGCGAGGCGGGGGTCACGCTGCCGGTGCATGTCGAGATCAACATGGGCGGCAACCGCTGCGGGGTCGAACCGGGCAAGCCGGCGCTCGACCTCGCCCGCAAGATCGTCGATGCACCGCATCTGAGCTTTGCCGGGCTGCAGGCCTATCACGGTTCGGCGCAGCATCTGCGCGGCTGGCAGGAGCGGCAGAAGGCGATCGCCGGGGCGGTCGAGAAGGCCGCCGCCACCCGCGACCTGCTGGCCCAGAATGGCATCGAATGCGCCACCATCACCGGCGCCGGGACCGGCACCTTCGAGTTCGAGAGCGCGAGCGGTGTCTACACCGAGCTGCAATGCGGCTCGTACATTTTCATGGATGCCGATTACGGCCGCAATCTCGACCGCGATGGCCAGGCGACCCGCGCCTTCGAACCCAGCCTGTTCGTCTGGGCGACGGTGATGAGCCGCCCGAACGAAGAACGCGCGATCGTCGACGCCGGGTTGAAGGCGCTGGCGTTCGATTCCGGCCCGCCCACCGTATGGGACGAGCCGGCGGCCACCTACGACCGCGCTTCCGACGAGCATGGCCGGCTGCTGATTGCCTCGGCGACCAACCGGCTGAAGCTCGGCGACAAGGTCAGGCTGGTGCCGGGCCATTGCGACCCCACCGTCAACCTCTACGACTGGTATGTCGGGGTGCGCGGCGAACGGGTCGAAGCGATCTGGCCAATTGTCGCGCGCGGCGCGGTCTACTAGGCGAAGCAGCGCCCGTAGCCGAGCCATGCCGGCCGCAGAAAACCTTGATCCCGCCACCGTGCGCGACTTCGGTCGCGAGTGGCGGCGCTTTGACCAGGCGAAGCTGTCGGCGGGCGAGGCGGCGGGGCAGTTCGCCGAATATTTCGCGATTTTCCCGTGGGAGGCGCTGCCGCCCGCTGCGGAGGGTTTCGACGCCGGCTGCGGCAGCGGTCGCTGGGCGGCCCTGGCCGCGCCGCGCGTGGGCCGCCTGCACTGCATCGACGCCAGTGCCGCCGCCCTCGCAGTGGCGCGCGGGGCGCTGGCGAGCGTGCCCAATGTCGTCTTTCACGAGGCCTCTCTCGATCGCCTTCCGCTGACCGACGGCACCATGGATTTCGGATATTGCCTCGGGGTTTTGCACCACCTGCCCGATCCGGCCCTGGGCCTGAAGGCATGCGTCGCCAAGCTCAAGTCCGGCGCGCCGATGCTGGTCTATGTCTATTACGCGCTGGACAATCGTCCGCTCTGGTTTCGCCTCGTCTGGCGGACGAGCGATTGGATTCGCCGTGGCCTGTCCCGCGCGCCGTTTCGTGTGAAGTCGCTGCTCGCCGAGCTGTTCGCGGCGATTGTGTATTGGCCGCTGGCGCGGGGCGCACGGCTTGCCGAACGTCGCGGGTGCGACGTCGGTCATTGGCCGCTCGCCGCCTATCGCCGGCGCAGCTATTACAGCATGCGCACCGATGCGCTCGACCGCTTCGGCACCCGCGTCGAGCATCGCCTGACCCGCGCCCAGCTCGCTGCGATGATGCAGCGCGCCGGGTTGCGCGATATCCGGTTTTCCAACGCGGTGCCCTACTGGTGCGCGCTCGGCTTCAAGGCCTGAGCGGCGAACCCTCGGACGCAACCCGTGCCGGCACGAGAAACGCGGGCAACGCCAACGGCTCGATCGCCGACTTCCGACTGGAGGGCATGCGGCTTATCCGGACCCGCCGCAATAGGCGAGGCGGCTCCCCCACCGCGCGGGCGCTGCCCCTGGTGGCTGCTCGTGGCCGCAAAACTGGTTTTGTCGCAGCTGCCGGTGCCGTACCGGTGGTGGCGCCGCTTGGGCGTGTTCCGCCACGGTTGTCTTGCCGACGATGTCGAGCGCCGAGACCGCTGGTTTTGGACACATCGCGACATCTATGTGCGGCGAGCCGGTGCGCCGCCGCGCACCGTGGTCGAGCTCGGCCCCGGCGATAGCCTCGCGACCGCGCTGTTTGCGTCCAGCGCTGGCGTCGAGCGCATCTGGCTGCTCGACACCGGCCGGTTTGCGATCGAAGATCCGCGGCATTACCGGGCGGCGCTCGCCCACATCGAGGCCTCGGGCCGAACCCCGCCGACGGTTGAACAGCCGGAGAGCACCGAGGCGATTCTCGCGGCGTCGAATGGAACTTACCTGACCGGCGGGATCGCCTCTTTCGCGTCGATCGGCGACAGCTTGGTCGATCTGGTGTTGTCGACGGCAGTCCTCGAGCATGTGCGGTGCGGCGAGTTCGACCGCATGCTCCATGAGATTTTTCGGGTGTTGCGTCCCGGCGGGATATCGTCCCACCGCATCGATCTCACCGACCACCTGGGCGGTGCCCTGAACAGTCTGCGTATTCATCCGAAGGTATGGGAACACCGGTTGTTTGCCCGCGGCGGCTTTTACACCAACCGCTTGCGGCTGTCGGAAATCTGCCGCCGCGCGGCTGCGAGCGGCTTCAGTGTTGATGTTCCCACACTCGACAGATGGCCGGCGCCGCCGACACCCCGATCTGCCATGGCCCGCCCGTTTCGCTGTTTTGGCGAAGACGATCTTGCGGTTGCCGCCTTCACGCTCGTTCTGCAAAAGCCGCCGGCGGCGCCGCTCCCTGAGGCTCACCGGACAGGGCGGCGGAACGGGGGCTAAGGAGCCGGCTGGCGCGGCGCCGCCAGACGGCCGAGGACGAGGATCGCGAACAGCGCCAACAGCTCGGTCGCGATCCACCATTCCTCCCACACGCCATAGGCGCCAAGGCCGATGGTAAAACCGGCCGCGAGGCTGCCCGCGACGGCGGCCGTGTAGAGCCGCGGCCAGCCGGCCGCCCCGAGCGCGAGCCACAGCCGCGCTGCGGTCAGCGCCAGCAGCAGCGCCCCTGGCGCCCCCAGCTCGAGCCAGAACTGCAGTGCCGCATTGTGGGGGTGCAGCGGCAGCTGCTCATGGTCGTCAGCGGTCCGCGACTTGCCGCCGGGAATTTCGCGCGAGGAATCGAGGCCCCAGCCGAGCAGCGGCCGTTCGGCGATGCGGTCGCCGACGAACGACCAGATTTGGAGCCGGTGCCACGCCGAAACTTTGATCGCTTGAGCGCGCTGGCGCACCGCGTCGATACCGGCCAGCGGCGGAAGAAGCAGCGGGGCGCTGATGACGAGCACGACCGAGAGCGCAGCGGCAAGGCGCAGCGCTGCCCGACGCCACAGATATACCAGCAACGCCGTAATCGCGGCGAGCAGCAGCGCGAGATGGCCGGCGTCTCCGACCAGCAGCAGGATCGTCGCCATAATGGCCGCCGCCGCGACGACGGCGATCGCGTGGTGGCCGCGCCGCCACAGCAGCGCCGCGAGCGGCAGCACCACCAGAGCCAGGCCATTCTCTACCTGGTCGAGTTGCGGGGCGACATAGGGCCGTCTGACGAATGGCGCGGTCAATGCGCCGCGGCTGGTCAACTGGATCGACCCCAGCGCAACGGCGACCGCGATGCCGGCGCCGAACCAGCGCAGCAGCCGCGCCGGCTCTGCGATGCGCGGCGCGGCCGCGATCAGCGTCAGACCGGCGGCGAACAGCCCGGTGAGACGCGTCGCCATCAGCAGAGTGCGCGGCGGGTCGACCGCCCACAGCGCCGACAGCACGCCCCAGACGATCAGGGCCGCGCACAGCACCGACAGCGGCCCCGGCCTCGGCGGAAACGCGCCGCGCGCCGGCCAGATCAGGCCGAAGGCGAGGAGCCCGCCCACCGCGATCACCGGCGCCGCCCCGTGCGGCACCAGCGCCACGACCGGAAGGAATGCCGCGGCGACGGCGTCAAGCCCCCATTCGCAGGCACCGGTGAGACGTCCCGCGGCTTTATCGACCGGAATGGTGGCTGTCATTGAATTCAGGGCCGCACCGCCTGCCGCGCGCGGCTCTTAGGCGATTTCGCCCGGCCCGGCAAGCAAGTCACTAGCCGCGCGAGGGAAGGGGCGCCGATGGATTGACAAGCACCGCCGCCTGTATTGCTCTCCGACTATGGCGCAAGCGGACTTTCGTCCTCATGCCGGACTGGCTTTCGGCGTCGATCCATCGCGCCCGCAGCGCTACAGCCTGCGCCAGGCGCGGTACGACGCGATCGCTGCGGATATCAGCAACTGGGCCGCGGCCGCAGCGGCGGAGGGCCGCAGGCTGTCGGTGCTCGATGTCGGCTGCGCCTGGGGGGTGCTGCTGCGCCATCTGCAGGGCAAGCCGCATTTCGACGACATCGAAATCTCGGCCACCGACATTGTCGACACCGCGATCGGCAAGGAGCGCTACGAGCGCTTTGTCGTCGGCGATTTGCGCGGCGGCTATCCCGAGCTGCCGTCCGCGGCTTACGACGTGGTTGTTTGCGAGCAGGTGCTCGAACACCTCGACGAGCTCGACGCGGCGCTGGCGACGCTATGCCGGCTGGTAAAGCCGGGCGGGCGGCTGGCCATCGGCATTCCGATCTTTCTGCCGCCGCTGCATCTCGTCCGCAAGCACGTGCTGCCGCTGCTGCTGCGGTTGTTTCCGGTGCGCGACCTGGGGACGCACGACCAGGCC
The DNA here is from genome assembly GCA_019241915.1 of Alphaproteobacteria bacterium. Lineage (GTDB taxonomy): Bacteria > Pseudomonadota > Alphaproteobacteria > ATCC43930 > CGMCC-115725 > DATARH01. Next base: position 1,832 of record JAFAWI010000050.1, on the reverse strand, counting down.
TTCTCGCTCGCCTCGTTCCGGCGCCGGCTCGCGCGGCTGCCGGGGATGCGCGAGCGGCAGGTGCGCGGCTTTCGCATCGTCTCCGGCGGCCTGCTGGCGCCGCTCGAAAACCATCGCTGGTGGTGGCGCTTCAATCGCCGGCTCGGCGCATTGTTTCCGGCGGCGTGCATCGAGGCGCAGATCATCCTCGAAAAGACCCGCCCGGCCGGCTGACGGGACAGGAGGAAGCCATGGATTTCGGCATCGGCATCGCCACCTCGAGCGACTCGTGGAAGACCGCGCTGCACGCCGAGGCGCTCGGCTTCACCCACGCCTGGTTCTACGACACGCAGATGATCACCGCCGATTGCTTTGTCGCGATGGGCGCGGCGGCGATGAAGACCGCGAAGATCAGGCTCGGCACCGGCGTGCTGGTGCCGTCGAACCGGCTGGCGGCGGTCACCGCCAACGCGTTTGCGACACTCAACGGTCTTGCGCCGGGGCGGATCGATTTCGGCGTCGGCACCGGCTTCTCGGCGCGCCGGGCGATGGGGCTCGGCGCGATAAAGCTCGCCGACATGGAGGAATACATCCGCGTCGTCTACGCGCTGCTGCGCGGCGAGATCGTCGAGACCGAGATCGAGGGCAAGGCACGCAAGATCCAGTTCCTCAACCCCGACGCCGACCTGTTCAACACGACCGACCCGATCCCGCTGCACGTCTCGGCCTACGGCCCGCGCTCGCAAAAGCTGACCGCGAAGCTCGGGGCGCATTGGAAGACCTTTATCCAGGACGTGCCCGGCGCGCTCGATGCGCTGTCCGGTATGCAGCGCGATTGGGCCCAAGCCGGCCGGCCGGCCGCGGACCTCTATGCGACTGCCTGGGTGTGCGGCTGTGTCCTGCAGCCGGGCGAGCCGGCCGACAGTGCGCGCGCGGTCGCGCAATCGGGGCCGCGCGCCGCGACCCTCTTACACCGCGCCGCCGATGCCGAGCAGCAGGGCTGGCAGAACACGATGAACGTCGCGTTCGACGGCATCCGCGACGAGGTCGAGGGCTATCTCGAACTGGCGCGCCATTTCGAGCCGCAGGACGCGCGCTACCTGTTCAACCACCGCGGCCACTTCGTTTTCGTAAAGCCCGAGGAGCGCAAGTTCGTCACCGCCGAACTGATCCGCCGCACCACCTTCACCGCCACCGAGCAGGAACTGACCCAGCGCGTCGAAGCGCTGCGCAGCGCCGGCTGGTCGCAGATCGTCATCCCGATCGTCCCCGGCCAGGAAGCCGCGCTGGAGGATTGGGCGCGGGTCAAGGCGGCGTTCGGCTAGACTTGGCGCCGCCGCAGGTATCGGCAAAACAAAAGCCGCAATTCCGTGCATTGCTTGTCAGCCAACTGGTGCGGAACCGGTCGCGGCTGGCTGTAAATCCGCTGTTAAAACAGCCAAGACAGCAAAAATGAGGGGGAGCCTGAGATGCCCGATGACGCCACCGCGCCTGCCGCGCATCGCGTCAGCCACGCGAGGCTGATCGCCTTTATCGCCCGTGCCTATCGCGCCGCGGGGGTGCCCGAGGCCGACGCCAAAAGGGCCGCCGATTTCATGGCGCGGTCGGATCTTTCCGGGGCCGACGGGCATGGCGTTTTCCGGCTGCCGCAATACATCCGCCGCATCCAGACCGGCGGGATCAATGTGCGGCCGAACATCGTCGTCGAGCGCACCGGGCCGGGGGCGGCGCTGGTCGATGGCGACAACGGGCTGGGCGCGCTGGTGGTGTCGCGCGCGGTCGAGACCGCGATGGAGATTGCCGGGGCGCAGGGGGTCGGCTGGGTCGGCACGCGGCACGGCAACCATGCCGGC
>JAFAWI010000681.1 GCA_019241915.1 Alphaproteobacteria bacterium | reverse complement strand
CCGTTCAATGCGGTGACGCTGCCAAACGTCTTGACCAGGTTCTCGGCGCGGATCGCCTCACGCATCTCGCTCACGGCGCCCCGCCCCTCGGCCCATGGGCGCGCAACCGCGCGAGATGAATGTTGGCGATCATCGCGATCAGGATCGCCGCGCCGATCACGATGTCGAACATGAAGGCGTTGATGCCCTGCAAGGTGAAGCCGTCCTGCAGCACGCCGAGCATGATCCCGCCGACCAGCCCGCCGACGATGGTCCCGGCGCCGCCGGCGATCGCGGTGCCGCCGATCACCCCCGACGCGACGCCGAGAAACATCATGTTGCTGCCGCCGGCGAGCGGGTCGATCGAGCCGACCCGGAACGCCTCCAGTAGCCCGGTAAACCCGCCGAGCGTGCTGGTCAGCACAAAATTGCCGACCTTGATGCGGTTGATCGCGATCCCGGCCTCGGCCGCGGCGACGATGTTGCCCCCGATCGCGGTGGTGTGCAGCCCCCAGCGCGTGTGGCGCAACACGACGTGCATCAGCGCGACGACGACCAGCGCCCAGACGATCTCCGAATACCCCCATGCCCCCATGATCCCGGCCAGCACCGACCCCTCCGGCGCATTGGCCGGATAGCCGCGCGAGATCGTCAAGGTGAGGCCGGTGATCAGGAACAGCATCCCGAGCGTGGTGATAAACGACGGCACCCGAAGGCCGATCGTGATCAGCCCGATCAAGAGGCCGATCAGCGCGCAGACGAGGAGCGCCGCAACGATTGCCACTGGCTCGGGCACCCCCCAGTCGATGACGTTCGCCATCAGAAACGGCGCCAGCGCGAACACCTGGCCGACCGAAAGGTCGATCTCGCGGCAGATCAGCAGCATGATCTCGCCGCATGCGATGATCACCGGCGCGGCGACAAACTGCGACAAGGTCTGGACATTGGCGGCGGTGACAAAGTTGCGGTTGGCGAACTGGAAATAGATCACCAGCACCGCCGACACGACGACGACGCTCGCCTCCGGCCGCAGCAGCAGCGCGTAGAGCCGCCTACCGAGGCTCACGGCGCCTGCCCCTCCCGCGGGTGAGGGTCGGGGCGGGGGTCAGCATGGCCGATACGACATCACCCGCCGATCGCGCCGCTGTGCGGCACGATCTGCGCCTCCTTGCCGCTGCCTTCGTAGCGGGTCTTGGTGTCGAGGTACTGGCCGATGCTGTCCTTGGTGACAAATTTGAGCCCGGTGTTGATGTCGCCCGGGCCGACGAGCCCGCCCGACGCCTTCCAGGCGAACATTTCCATCACCGTGTAAAACCCCTGCAGATAGGGCTGCTGGTCGATGACGAAGTCGAGAAACCCGTCGCGCACCGCTTCGAGAGAGCGCGGCAGCATGTCGTAGCCGCCGGCGCGCACCCCCTTGGCCGCGAGGTCGTATTTGCGGCTGATGAGGCCGCAATTCATCGTGTCGCCGCCGCCGGTCCCGAACATGCCCTTCACGTCCTGGTTGCCGAGGTAATAGGCGTCGATCTTCGACAGCGACTCGTTGGCGGCGGGGGCGGTGGCGATCATCGTCGCCTGGATGTCGGCGCCCGATTTCTTGATCGAATCCATCGCGCCGTCAAACCGCGGCTGCAGGTTCAACTGTCCGGGAGTGGCTATAAAGATCGCCACCTTGCCCGACCCGACCAGCTTGACGATCCGCTCGCCCATCATCTGGCCGGACAGGAACAGGTCCTGGCCGATATAGGCGAGCCGCTTGTTGGTCTTGGAATCGGCGTTGTAGCTGAACACCGGGATGCCGGCGGCGAGCGCCGCCTCGACCGGGCGGTCGAACCCCTTGGGATCGACCAGGCACACCGCGATCGCATCGGCCTTGGCCGCGATCGCCGCGTTCATCGCATTGACCATCTGCGCGACGTCTGAGGTCTCCGATCCGGTCCACTGGTAATCGACGCCGAGAAGCGCGCACGCGTCCTGGATGCCGTATTGGCACGGCACAAAGAACGGGTTGACCGTGACGTGGTTGACAAAGACGAACTTCCAGCGCGGGTGCTCGGGAAAGGGCGCTGCGTCCGCCGCCCGCGCGTGCGCCGCCAGCAACAGCGCGGCCGCCGGCGCAGCCGCGACGCCGGCGATCAGCGCGCGCCGCGG
>JAFAWI010000106.1 GCA_019241915.1 Alphaproteobacteria bacterium | reverse complement strand
AAATTGCAGAAGGCCGGCGTACCGGCCGGCGTCTGTCAGAACGCCGAGGACCGGGTCGATACCGACCCTCAGCTTCGCCACCTCAAATGGCTGACCGAAGTCACCGGCACCAAAATCGGCACCTGGCCGGTCTACGAAATTCCGATGAAACTCAGCAAGACTCCGGCCTATATCGGCGGCCCGATCAACCGCGGCGCGCCGTGCTATGGCGAGGACAATATATACGTGCTCACCGAAGTGCTCGGCCGCACCCCGAGCGAGGTCGAGCGCCTTGCCGAGGAGGGTGTGATCTAGAACGGCCGAAAGGCGCGGCGTAACGCGGAAACGCAGAAACGGAGGCGGGAATGAGCCGGATTTTTGGCGAAATGCGGCAGATCGGGATTGTGGTGCGTGACATCGAGAAGGCGATGCGGCACTGGGTCGAGGTGTGCGGCGTCGGCCCGTGGTTTTATGCTGAGCGGCTGCCGCTGACCGGCTACCGCTACAAGGGCCGGCCCTACGACACGCCGCATCTGTCGATCGCGCTGGCCAATTCCGGCGACATCCAGCTCGAGCTGATCCAGCAGCGCTGCCGGACGCCGAGCCTCTATTGGGATTTCCTCAATGCCGGTCACGAAGGCGCGCAACACTGGTCGAGCTGGCCCGTCAATTTCCACGAGATCCGCGACAAGGCGTTGGCGAGCGGCTGGCATGTCGGCCAGGAAGGCGACAGTGCGCGCGGCCCGTTCATCTATTTTCTCGAAGAGGGCCACCCCGGCACCGTGATCGAGATGGCCGAGGCGACCCGGGCCCGCATGCGCATCTTCGACCAGGTGCGCGAGGCCGCAAAGAACTGGGACGGCAGCGACCCGATCAGACTGAACTGGCCGAGCGCGGATTAGACTAGTCTAGCCGAGGACGCGCTTGCCGATGTCACGCCGGCAGAAGCCGCCGGGCCAATCGATCTTGTCGATCGCTCGGTAAGCCCGCGCCCGCGCGGCCGCCAGGTCCTTCCCGGTCGCGGTGACCCCGAGCACGCGGCCGCCATCGGCGAGGATACGGCCGCTGTCGGCGCGGGTGCCGGCGTGGAAAATCTTGACGTCGGGCTCGGCCCCGGCCGCCGCGAGGCCGCGGATTTCGCTGCCGCGCTGTGGCGCGTCGGGGTAGCCGTTGGCCGCCACCACGACGCAAATCGACGCCGTGTCGTACCAGCGCAGATCGACACGATTGAGGATGCTGTCGCGCGTCGCCAGCAGCGCCGGCACCAGATCGCTTTGCAGCCGCCTCATCAGCGCCTGGCATTCCGGGTCGCCGAAACGGCAATTGTATTCGATCAGCTTCGGCCCGGCCTCGGTCAGCATCAACCCCGCGTAAAGCGCGCCCTTGAACGGCCGGCCCGCGCGCGCCATTGCGCGCAGCGTCGGCAGGATCATGCGCTCCATGACCTCGCCCGCGACCGCCGGGGTCACCGCGCACGGCGAATAGGCGCCCATGCCGCCGGTGTTGGGGCCGGTATCCCCGTCCCCGACTCGCTTGTGGTCTTGCGCGGCGACGAGCGGCAGTGCGTGCTCGCCGTCGCACAGCGCAAAAAAGCTTGCCTCCTCGCCGGCGAGAAACTCCTCGACCACAATCTCAGTGCCGGCAGCGCCGAACCGGCCGTTGAACGCGGCGTCAATCGCCTCGTTCGCCTCGGCCATTGTGGTGGCTACGACCACACCCTTCCCGGCCGCCAACCCGTCGGCCTTGACGACGATCGGCGTCCCCCGTGCAGCGACATGGGCCTTGGCGGTGCCGGAATCGGAAAATCGCCCGTAGGCCGCGGTGGGGATGTTCTCGCGGGCGCACAGGTCCTTCACAAAACCTTTCGACCCTTCGAGCACGGCCGCAGCCTTGCTCGGGCCGAACGCCGCGATGCCGTTGGCTTCGAGCTCGTCGACCAGGCCCCCGACCAGCGGCGCCTCCGGCCCGACGACGACGAGATCGATCGCTTCCCGTTTGCAGAACGCGACGATCTCGGGGAAATCCATGGCGTCGATCCCGACGCATTCGGCGTCCTCCGCGATCCCCGCATTGCCGGGCGCGCAGTAGACGCGTTCGACCAGCGGCGAATTTGCGATGGTCCAGGCCAGCGCGTGCTCGCGCCCGCCCGATCCGACGACGAGGATGCGCATCTAACGGACCCGTGCCGATGCCCCTCTCCCGTTTGTGGGATAGGGAGGGGCCCGTCGCGCAGCGATCGGAGGGTGAGGGTCTATGCAGCGCCGATCCTCACCCTCCGCGCGGCGCGCGCCACCCTCTGCCGCAAGCAGGAGAGGGGGCACAAGGGCAGCGAGAAGACGCGCGTGTCGGATTTGCGAGCTCATTAGCGACAACCTCTCGCATCTCTTATAATTCGCCGATGAACGACATGCCGCTCTCGGCCGCGGACGCTTTCACCAGCCAAAGCAACCAGCCCGAATATACCGTTTCGGAGCTGGCCGCGGCATTGCGGCGGTCGGTCGAGGAGAAGTTTTCTCTGGTCCGCGTGCGCGGCGAGATCAGCGGCTACAAGCGGCACGGCTCCGGCCATTGCTATTTCGCGCTCAAAGACGCCGACGCGGTGCTCGACGCCGTGTGCTGGCGGATGACCGCCATCCGGCTCGCAGTGCGGCCGGAAGACGGGATGGAGGTCGTGGCGACCGGCCGGCTCACCACCTATCCCGGCCGCTCGAAATATCAGCTGATCGTCGATTCGATCGAACTCGCCGGGCGCGGCGCGCTCTTGAAGCTGCTCGAAGACCGCCGCTTGCGCTTGGCCGCGGAGGGCCTCTTCGCCCCCGAGCGCAAGCGCAAGCTGCCTTTCCTGCCCGAGGTGATCGGCGTCGTCACCTCGCCGACAGGCGCGGTGATCCGCGATATCCTGCACCGCCTCGCCGACCGCTTTCCGCGCCGCGTGCTGGTCTGGCCTGTCGCGGTGCAGGGCGAGAACGCGGCGGCGCAGGTCGCCGCGGCGATCGCCGGCTTCAACCGGCTGCCGCCGGGCGGGGCCGTGCCGCGCCCCGACCTTCTCATCGTCGCGCGCGGCGGCGGCAGCCTCGAAGACCTGATGGCGTTTAACGAGGAAAATGTGGTGCGTGCCGCGGCGCTGTCCGCGATCCCGTTGATCTCCGCGGTCGGCCACGAGACCGACACGACGCTGATCGACCACGCCAGCGACCGCCGCGCGCCGACCCCGACCGCCGCCGCCGAGATTGCGGTTCCGGTGCGGCTCGACCTTGTCGCCGAGGTCGACGGAAAGACGGCGCGGCTGGCGCAGGGCACGGCGCGGCTGTTCCAGCAACACCGGCTGCATCTCGACGGGCTGGCCCGCGGCCTGCCCGATCCGCACGACCTGATCGGCGCCGCGGCGCAGCGGCTTGACGACCGCGCCGAGCGGCTGCGGCTCGCGCTGCGCGCCCGGCTCGACGGCGCGCGCACCCGGCTCGCCGCGACGCGGCTGCGGCAGGCGGCGCTCGCCGCCGACATCGCCCGGGCGCGCGCCCGGCTCGACGACGCCACGCCCCGCCTCGTCACCGCCGCTGCCCGGGCCATCGCCGAGCAGCGCCGGGTGGTCGACGGGCTCGGCGGACGCCTTGCCAGTCTCACCGATACGCATGAGCGCCGGCTGAAGGACGGTTATGTCGTCGTGCGCCGCGGCGACGCGGTCGTCACCGACGCCGCCACCGTCCGTCCCGGGCCGCTGGAACTGGAATTCCATGACGGCAAGGTCGATGTCTATGCCGGCGCGGTCGCCCGCCCGCGCCGCTCGCCGCGGCCCAAGGTTCTGCCCGGACAGGGCACGTTGTTCTGATCGGAGACACCACGATGCGCCCCTCCGGACGCGCCCCCGACGCCCTGCGCGCCGTCAGCCTGGAACCCGGCTTCGCCAAATATGCCGAGGGCTCGTGCCTCGCCAAGTTCGGCGACACGCACGTGCTGTGCACCGCGACGGTTGAGGATCGGGTGCCACCCTGGATGCGCAACACCGGGCGCGGCTGGGTGACGGCCGAATACGGCATGCTGCCACGCTCCACCCATACCCGCACCGATCGCGAGGCGGCACGCGGCAGGCAGAGCGGCCGCACCCAGGAAATCCAGCGTCTGATCGGCCGCTCGCTGCGGGCGGTCACCGACCTCGTCGCGCTCGGCGAGCGGCAGATCCGCATCGACTGCGACGTGCTGCAGGCCGATGGGGGCACCCGCACCGCCGGGATCACCGGCAGCTACGTGGCGCTCCACCGTGCGCTGTCGGGCCTCGTGACTGCGGGACTCATCCCAGCGCTGCCGCTGCGCGACAGCGTCGCCGCGATCTCGTGCGGCGTGTACCAAAACACGGCCGTACTGGACCTCGACTATGCCGAGGATTCGGCGGCCGAGACCGACGCCAATTTCGTGCTGACCGGCAGCGGCAAGATCATCGAGATCCAAGCCACCGCAGAGGGCGCGCCGTTCGACGAAGCCGAGTTTTCGGCGATGCTCGGGCTGGCGCGGCGTGGCATCGCCGACTTGACCCGGCAGCAGCTCGCGGCGCTGCTGCGCTGAATGCCGCGCCGGCTCGCCAATGAGCGGCTGGTCATTGCCAGCCATAACCAGGGCAAGATCGTCGAGATCGCGGCGCTGCTCGAGCCGTACCGGATAACCGCGGTGGGCGCGGCAGCGCTCGGCCTGCCCGAGCCGGACGAAACCGGCGCAACCTTCGAAGCCAACGCCGCGCTCAAGGCGCACGCTGCCTCCCGCGCCGCCGGGCTGCCGGCGCTGGCTGACGATTCCGGGCTGGTGGTGCCGGCGCTCGGCGGCGCGCCCGGCGTCTACTCGGCACGCTGGGCTGGTCCTGAGCGCGATTTCGGCGCCGCGATGGCGCGCGTGCACCGCGAACTCGCCGATCGGGACCGTGTCGCCTCGTTCGTGTCGGTCCTGGCGCTCGCTTGGCCAGATGGCAAGGAAGCGCTGTTCCGCGGCGAGGTGCACGGCCGGCTCACCTGGCCACCGCGGGGCGACAAGGGCTTTGGCTACGACCCGGTCTTTATTCCCAAAGGCTACGACATTACCTTCGGCGAGATTGACCCAGCCGAGAAATATCGGATCGACCACCGCTCGCGCGCCTTTGCGCTGCTTGCGGCAGCGTGCTTTCGAGACCGATGAGCCGGCGATATGCACCGACAGCCCCGGCCGGCCCGCAGCCGCAGGCCAGCCCGCCCGCGGGCGCGGGAGGTTGCCGGAGAGCAGGCCGCGAGCGTCCCCCTTCGCCGCAAGCGGGCGAGGGTTGGGGTAAGGACTGAACGGCGATGTCCCCGCGACCGCCGCTCGCCATCTACATCCACTGGCCGTTCTGCCGGTCGAAATGCCCCTATTGCGATTTCAACAGTCATGTCCGCGACCGGGTCGACACCGACACCTGGACCGCGGCGCTGCTCGCCGACCTCGACCGGCAGGTTGAGCTGGCACCGCAGCGCGAGGTCGTCTCGATCTTCTTCGGCGGCGGCACGCCGTCGTTGATGCCGCCCGAAACCGCGGGCGTCTTGATCGAGCGCGTCAAGCGCCACTGGCCGACTGCCGCCGACCTCGAAGTCACCTTGGAGGCCAATCCGAATTCCGCCGAATCGCGCCGCTTCGCGGCTTTCGCGCGGGCTGGGGTCAACCGACTTTCGCTGGGGGTGCAAGCGCTCGACCCGGTGGCACTCAAGTTCCTCGGCCGCGGCCATGACCGCACCGAGGCGGTGGCGGCGATCACGATGTCGCAAAAGCTGTTCCCGCGCACCTCGTTCGACCTGATCTACGCGCGGCCCGGTCAGAGCATCGCCGCGTGGCGCGACGAGCTGGATGAGGCGCTCGCCTTCGCGGGGGAGCACCTCTCGCTCTACCAGCTGACGATTGAGCCAGGCACGGCGTTCTATACCCGTGCCGGCAAGGGCGAACTCGTTTTGCCCGAGGAGGACACCGCCGCCGCGCTGTTCGAGCTGACCCAGGAACGCCTCGCCGCGCATGGCCTGCCGGCCTACGAAATCTCGAACCACGCCCGGCCCGGCGCCGAGTGCCGGCACAATCTCGCCTACTGGCGTTACGAGGATTATCTCGGCATCGGCCCCGGCGCGCACGGTCGCATCACCCGCGACGGCGTGAAGTACGCGACCCGCCAGTACCGCCTGCCCGAAGCTTGGCTCAGGGCGCTGGATTTCGAGGAGATGACGCGGATTTCGCGCGAGAGCGCGGTGGAGGAGATGGTGATGATGGGCCTGCGCCTCGTCGAGGGTATCTCGCGGGCGCGGCTCGAACAGCTTGCAGACAGCCCGGTCGAGGCTCTGCTCGGCGTTACGCTGTCGCGGCTTGTCGAGAGCGGTTTTCTTGAGCTCGGCGAACGCCGCTTCGCCGCCACGCGCGCCGGCCGCCAGCGCCTCAATGCTGTACTCGCCGCGCTGTTCGGCTGAAGTATTTAATAAGCCAGGTTCTGGAAGTTCTGCGGCGCCGGGCTGACCACTTTGTCGCCGCCGGGGTCGACTTCGAGCACGGCCAGGCCGCGTTGCACCAGACCGTTGGGGCCGAAGCGGAAAAGCCCATCGACGCCGGTGAAGCCATTGGGGTTCTGGATCGCCGCCGCCGAGAACAGGTCGGGCGTATCGCTCTTGGCGAGCACTGCGGCTAGCGCCGCGGCGTCGAAGGCGAGCGACGCTAGACGCGGCGCTGCGTGCCCGTAGGCGCTTTGGTAGCGGCTCGCGAAATCGCGCCGCGCCTCGGGCGGCGAGGCGGCGAACCAGCCGCCGGCCAGCGCCGGGTCGGCGACGATCGACGGGTCGTCCCACAAGCCGCTGCCGAGCAGCCGGGTCTGTGAGGCATCGATGCCGGCCGCGCGCAGCTGTTCCGCGATCTGCTTGAGCCGCTCGCCACCTTCCGGCAACAGCAGCGCGTCGAACGGGGCGCCGCCGGCTGGCGGCAGCGCGGCCTCCGGCCCGGCCGCGGCCTTCGCGGCGACAGACGACAGCAGCCGCTTGATCGCAGCGGCGACATCCGGCAGCCGGGGATCGAAATACTCGACCCGGCCGACGCTCGCCCCCTCCGACGCCGCGATTTCGCGCAGCGAGTCGCCCATCAGGTGGCCGTAGGGGGAGTTCGGCGCCAGCGCCGCGAAACGGCTCAGCCCCTGCTGATGCGCGAACGATACCTCGCGCGCCACCTCCTGGCGCGGCAGGAAGCCCATCAGGAAGATGTTCCCGCCGGCGACTTCGGTCTTGGTCGCAAACGCGATCACATTAACCCCCGCCGCCTGCGCGACCGGCCGCACCGCGACCGCCTCATCGGCGATCAGCGGCCCGAGGATCAGCTTGGCGCCCTCGGCGATCACCGCCTTCGCCGCGTCGGCCGCACCGTTGGGGGTACCGGTGGTATCGCGCGGCACCAGCGTCAGTCGGTCTCCGCCCGTGGTGAACAGCGCCAGCTGCGCCGCTTCGAGCATCGCCTTGCCCAGCTCGGCATTGGGTCCCGACAGCGGCAGCAGCACCGCCACCTTAACCGGGCCGCCGCTTGCCGCTGCCGGCGGCAAGCCGGGCTGCGGCGGCGTTGCCGGGGGCTTGAGCACGGCATAGGGTGGTTGTGGCGCCACCACCGGCGCGGGCACCATCGCGCCACCGCAGGCCGCTAGACCGGCCGCCAGGAACAAGGAAACAAGGCGTGCGGCACAGCGGGCGAAATAGCGGCGCGGCAAGGCGGGCCTCAGGCAAAGGTACGACAGCGGCGACTGACCGTAAGCCTCAGGCCTGCTTAAGTAAACCCGCCGACGCGCCGCCTCGCGCCGCACGCGATACCGGTTGGTCCCCTGCCCATTCGCTGGCGCCGGGGCTGCATCTCGTCGCGACGCCAATCGGCAATCTCGGCGACATCACGCTGCGCGCGCTGTGGGTGCTGCGCAGCGCTGACCGCATCCTTTGCGAGGATACGCGCGTCACCGGGCGGTTGCTGGCGCATTTCGGCATCGACACGCCGCTTAGGCCTTACCATGACCACAACGCCGAGCGCGCCCGTCCGGACGTATTGGCGGCACTGCGTCGGGGCGAAACGCTGGCGCTGGTGTCGGACGCCGGCACACCGCTGGTGTCCGATCCGGGCTACAAGCTGGTATGCGCGGCGATCGCCGAAGGGGTGCCGGTAACGGCTGCGCCGGGCGTATCTGCGGCGACCGCCGCGCTGATCCTGTCCGGCTTGCCGCCCGATCGTTTTCTGTTTGCCGGCTTCCTGCCGGTGCGAAGCCATGCCCGCCGCGCCGCCCTGGCCGCTTGGCGCGAGATCGAGGCGACGCTCCTCTTCTACGAGGGACCTTCGCGGCTGGCCGCTTGCCTTACGGACATGGCGGAGATTCTGGGCGACCGGCCCGCCGCGATCGGCCGGGAGCTGACCAAGCTGCACGAAGAGGTGCGCCGAGGCAAGCTCGTCGGCTTGGCCGGGGACTATCGGGACAGGCCGGCCGTGCGCGGCGAGATCGTCATTGTCGTCGGCCCGCCGGCGGCACCGGCGGCCGATCTCGCAGCCGTCGATGCACAGCTGGACCGGCTGCTCGCCGAAGGGAGCGTGCGCGATGCAGCTGCGGCGCTTGCCGCCGGGACCGGTCTTCCCCGCCGCAACGCGTACGAACGGGCGCTGGCCCGCCAGCGCGCCGCCAAGGCAAAATGAAACGCCGCGCAGCCGATCCGGCGCGGTTGCGCGCGCGGCGACGCGGCCGCGCCGCCGAGACCCTGTGTCGCTGGCACCTGCGGTTGCGCGGCTGGCGCATCGTCGCGGCCGGCTGGCGTAGCCCGGTCGGCGAGATCGATATCCTCGCGCGCCGCCGGGGCGTGCTCGCTGCGATCGAGGTCAAGTCGCGGGCGAATTTGGCGGCCGCGAGCGAGGCGATACTGCCACGCCAGCAGCGACGCATCGCGCGCGCCGCCGAGGCATTCCTGATGACCCACCCGGAACTCACCGCGCTGGCGCTGCGATTCGACGTCATGGTCGTCGCGCCGCGGCGATTGCCGCGCCATCTCGCCGGAGCCTGGCTCAGCGAGCGCTGAGCGCGCGGCGCCGCAATTTCGCCGTCAAGTCGTTGTCTCCTTTCGCCGAATCGAAAGGGGGTTCGATTTGAGCAAGCTCAACACCATGCCGGCGGCGAGGCAGCCGGGGGCCCGGTCGCGCGCGCAGTTGGCGGTGAAGCGGGAAAATCCGACTATGCGGCAGCTTCTCGTGCGCGCGGAGGCGCCATGAAACACTCATCCCGCTCATTCGCCGTAATCGCGGCGCTTTTCCTGTCGCCCTGCCTCAGCGGCTGCGCGGTAGCGGTCGTCGGCGGTCTCGCAGCCGCAGGCGGCGCTGGTTATCAGGCGGGCCAGGAACGCGGCCTCAACGGCACGATCGACGACATGAGCGTCAAGTCGGGGGTCAGCAACGCGTTGAACAGCCAATACGGCGACGTTGCCGCAACCGTATACGGCGGACGCGTCCTGCTGACCGGCTCGAGCCCGAACCCAGCCTCGAAGGCTGATGCCGAGCGCGTGGCCAGCCAGGTGCCCGGCGTTACCGCGGTCTACAACGAGATCGCGGTGGGTCCGCCGGAAGCGCCGATGGAGACCGCGAAGGATACTTGGATTACGGCGCGGGTGCGCTCCGATCTGGTGTTCGACGCCGATATCCGCTCGCCGAACTACACGATCGAGACCGACCGGCAATCGGTTTACTTGCTGGGTTCGGCCCGCACGCAAGCCGAGCTCGACCGGGCGACCCAGATCGCGCGCTATGTGCCGGGGGTTCAGCGCGTCGTCTCGTATGTAGAAATCCGCTCCGGCACGCCCTACGCGGTGGCGCCGACCGGGCCGTCGCAGGCGGGAATACCGCCGGCGGCGCAGTATAATGCCGCTCCTTATCCCGCGCCGCCGCCTGGCGTGACGCCCTCGGCTCCGTCGAATGCCCCGATACAGGTGCAAAAGCTGTAGTACTCTTGCTCCTGCGATGGTGGCGTTGCCGGAAACTTTCGACCTTGCACAGTGCGAGCGGTTTTTGCGCGAGGTCGGTTCGATGCCGTCGCCGGTGCTGCCGATCGGCGAGGCGGCGTTGGCGCTGGCCTCGTTCGAACGGCCGCGCGTCGCGCTCGCGCGCTACACCAAGCATCTCAAGTCATTGGCCCACGATGTTGGCCGCCATGCCCGGGACGCCGCCGATCTCGAAGCCCGGGCAAAGGCGCTCAATGAGATTATTTTGTTGAAAAATGGCTATAGCGGCGACGAGCTGACCTACGACGACCTGCAGAACGCCAACCTGATGCGGGTGATCGACCGGCGCAAGGGCCTACCAGTGGCGCTCGGCATCCTCTATCTCGAGGCCGCCCGCGCGCAGGGCTGGGAGGCGGTCGGCCTGGGTTTTCCGGGTCATTTCCTGATCCGGCTTTCCGACACCGGCGAGCGGCTGATCGTGGATCCGTTCCACGGCGGTCGTACGCTCGATGCGGTCGCCTTGCGCGAGCTGCTCAAAGCCATCGCCGGCCAGGATGTCGAGCTGGCTCCCGATCACTACGCGCCGGTCGACGATCGCGAAGTGCTGCTGCGTCTCCAGAACAACGTGAAGTCGCGCCTCATTCAGGCGCAGCGGCACGAGGAAGCGTTGCGGGTCATCGAAACGATGCGCATGTTGGCCCCCGATCTTGCCCAGCTGTCGCGCGAAGCCGGGGTTCTGCATGCGCAGCTCGGCAACATGCGCGCCGCGGTGCGTTCGATCGAGGAATTCATTGCCCGCTCACCCGAAGGGCGCGCCCGGCACGAAGCCGCCGTCGTCCTGCAGCAGCTCAAGCAGAAGCTCAATTAGCGAAGACCTGTGGGCGCTGCCCAAATCCCTGCGAACCGGACAACGTCAGCGCGGTAACGGCAGTGCCGCGCGCAATGAGAAGCAGCGAAACGGCCAGCCCGGCCAGCCAAAACACCGCCAGTTCCACGCAACCGGTATCCATCGCCTCAACGGCGGCTCCCGCGCCTCTGTCGGTTTGCGTTGTGTTTATCTGTTGCATGCCCTAATCCCCAAAAAAGACGCCCGCAGCAAACGCGGAAAAATCTAGGCTCCGCAGCCCCACCCGCTTGTGACGCCGCTTACGGTGACCAGCGCCGCCCGATTTTTTTCGTTCGAGGCCGCACCGCTATGCTGCTGAAGCGGCTCGCGGCGGGGTTGTTGGCGGCGGCCATGGTCATAGCCGCCGCGGCGTTCGCCGCCCCCTACTTGATCCCATCAAACCTCATCAAGGCGCGCCTTGCAGCCCTGGTGCAGCAGCGCACGGGCCGCCAGCTGCTTATTTCCGGCCGGGTGCAGATCGCGCTGCTTCCGCAGCCGCGGCTCATGGCGGACGATGTTGCGCTCGCGAGTCCGTGGGGGGACTTCTCCGCCGATTTCCTCAGCGCAGCTCGACTCGAGGCCTCGTTTAAGACCGGTGAATTGCTGCGCGGGATCATGGCGATCGACCGCATCAGTTTGTCCCGCGCGACGATTAACTTCGAAGTGGACCAGCAGGGCCGCCGCAATTGGCAGATGCGGCGTCCGACGACAACGGGCCCGGGCAATGACGGCGGCGGGCTGGCCCGCGGCATCACGTCGGGAATGCTGACGCTGAACGATACGACAGTGATCTACCGCGACCGGCGCACGGGTTTCCGGCAGGTGGCGACGGCGGTCAATCTCGAAGGGGCGATAGCGGGCGCGCACGAGCCGCTCGAAATCGCCGGCAGCGGGGTTTATCGGGACGAGCGTGTCAGCTTCGCTCTCAGTCTTGCTTCACCCGATAACCTGCGGCGCGGCATCGCCAGCAGTAGCGCGTTCGAGATCAGCGCCGTTCCCGCGCGGCTGTCGTTTCACGGCAAGGTTGGCGGGGGCGGACCGTCTACGATCTCGGGGTCCATTGAGCTGCAGTCGCCAGCGGCCGGCGCGCTCGCGGCGTGGCTGCGGCTTCGGGGCATTGAGCGTCTCGGCGGCCCGGTCTCTCTCGCGGGAGAATTGGAGGCCGCCGGCAGCCGGATATCGCTGACCGGCGCGCGGATCGAGACCGATGTGCTGGTCGCCGGGGGAGCCATCGCCGCGCAGCAAAAAGACGGCAGGCCGGCGATCTCAGGCCAGCTTGCAATCGATCGAATTAGCCTCGATTCGGTCGGTCGGCTCAAGGCAAAGCACGACGCGGCGGAGCCTACAGTGTCCGCGCCTAGGGCGCCGTCAGCTGCGGGGGCGATCGGAGCGCCGGCCGGCACGTCAGCCGGGACGAAGTCGCCGGAACCCCTGCCGGCTCCCGTTCCCGCCGGGATCACCGGCTGGAGCACCAGCCCGATCGACCTCGCACCGCTAAAGCGGGCGGATGCCGAACTCAGCCTGTCAGTGCGCGAGGCGCACCTCGGATCGCTCGATTTCGGCGACACCAGCATGGCCTTGCGTCTCGAGGCGGGCCGCCTCGACCTCGAGATCAGGTCGATGATTGTCGGTGCCGGACGCGGCACCGGCCGCTTGGTCATTGACGGCAGCGGGCCGCTGCCCGCGTTCGGCGCGCGCCTCAGTCTCACCGGTGTCACCGTGCGCGATGTGCCGGTCGGCGTGGCCGGCCTGGACACGCTTGCGGGCACCGGCGACGTCGCATTCGACCTGATCGGCCGCGGCCGCAGCCCCCGCGAAATCGTGGAGTCGCTCAACGGGATCGTCGGGATCGCTCTTGCCAACGGCACAATCGGCAGCGCCGGCCTCAGCCCGCTGATGCGCGAAACGCTGGGCCCTGCCGTCAGCGACGCCTCGGTCCCTCGCGAGATCGATTACAGCTCGCTGACCGGCACCGCTACGGTCGCCCACGGCATCGTCCACAACGGCGATTTGAGGCTGGTCTCGCCGCGGCTCTTGGCAACCGCGTCAGGAACGCTCGACCTCGCCGGTCGACAAATTGATTATCTGTGGCAGCCCGACATCCCCGACTTCGGCAGTGCGCGGATCCTGGTGACCGGGAGGTGGGAAGCACCAGTGTATAAGGCGCAGTCGGTCACGATCACGCGTGGCCGGCACGAACCCACTCGACGCGGCCGTTAGCACGCGTCTGCGGCGTTCCGCCGCCGTCTGTCCGAGCGCCGCCGCCACCATATGCCGCGGCGAGACAACCGGATCAGGCCATGGCGGCGTCAGACATCACCGAACCCGCGATCGCGACGCTTGTCGCAAGGTTCTACGGCAAGGCACGACGCGACCCGATGATCGGACCGCTCTTCGAGACTGCGGTCAAGGATTGGGACGAGCATCTCGACCGCATTAGCGATTTCTGGTCGTCGGTGATGCTGACGAGCGGGCGCTACAAGGGCAACCCGATGGCGGTGCACCTGAAGCACCCGATCGAGCCGCGGTTTTTCGACCGCTGGCTCGACCTTTGGCACGAGACCGCCGGCGAGGTGTTCGATGCCGATGCGGCGGCGCGGTTTGGGGAAAAGGCCGAGAATATCGCCGCCAGCCTGAAGCTCGCGCTGTTCTACCGCCCGGGCGAGTTACGCGTTTCGCCCTCGCCCAATCGCTGACGTCCGCAGCGGCGTCGCACTTCGGCGCGTCAGATGTCGTGCACGTCGACGATGCCGGGCAACGATTTGACCGCGGCGCGAATGCGAGGATCGACGCGGAAGCCGCCGGGGAGCGCGATCTCGACTTCGTTCTGCTGAACGTCGAGCACCACGCTGATGCGGCCGCGCCCGCCGACCGCCTCGCGTTGGAACAGCGTCTTCAGCCGCGCCAAGGCCTCCTCGGCTCCCACAAAAACCTTGAGTCCGGCGGCGGCGTGCGCGACGACATTGTCGAGCGGCTCGATTTTTTGTGCGGTGAGCCGCAGGCTTTGCTCCTCGTTTCTGACATCGACCGTCGCAATCAGCGGCTGGCCGCCATCGAGCAGTTCGCGCGCCTGCGCCAGAACCTCGGAGAACACAGTGATTTCAAACACTCCGCTGGTGTCCGACAGCGACACGAAGGCGAACCGGTTGCCGCGCGCCGAGGTGCGCTCCTTCTTCGCGACGACGATGCCGGCGAGCCGGAAGCGGCTTGCCGCATTGGCGGCGAGCGCGGCCGGCAAATCGCCAAATCGCAGGATTCCCGCGCGCTCGAGGCTCTTGCCGTAAGGGTCGAGCGGATGGGCCGACAGATAAAAGCCAATGGCGTCAAACTCGTGCTGCAGCTTCTCCACGGACGACCAGTCCTCGACCACCGGCAGCAACGGACGCTCGGCAAAGTCGCTGTCGGCGCCGCCGAACAAGCTTTCTTGCCGGCTCACCCGCTCCTCGGCGGCGCGCGTCGCGTGGCGCAGCAGCAGGTCGGCTGCCGCCAGCGTCTGCGCCCGGTTCGGTGCGACCGAGGCAAAGGCGCCGGCCTTGACCAGGCTCTCGAATTGCCGGCGGTTGAAGCTTTTGGTATCGAGCCGGCGGGCGAAATCGAACAAATCCTTGAAGGGCCCGCTGTTGCCGCGCTCGGCAACAAGATCGCGCATCGCCTGGGCGCCGACGCCCTTCACCGCGGCCAGCGCATAGCGGATCGCGGGGTTGCCCGTCTTCGGATGCGCCTCGACAGTGAACTGGACCGCCGAGCGGTTGATGTCCGGCGGCAGGATGGCGATGCCCAGCCGATCCGCCTCCTGGCGAAATTGGTTGAGCTTGTCGGTATTGCCGAGATCAAGCGTCATCGATGCCGCGAGGAACTCGACCGGATAGTTCGCCTTGAGGTAGGCAGTCTGATAGGCAACCAACGCGTACGGCGCCGAGTGCGATTTATTGAAGCCGTAGCCCGAGAATTTCTCCATCAGGTCGAAGACAAAATTGGCCTGACGCTCGTCGACCCCGTTTCTGACGGCGCCGGCGACAAAGGTGGCGCGCTGCGCCTCCATTTCGCTCCTGATCTTTTTGCCCATGGCGCGGCGCAGCAGGTCGGCGCCGCCGAGGCTGTAATCGGCCATCACCTGCGCCGCCTGCATCACCTGCTCCTGATAGGTGAAGACCCCAAAGGTCGGCTTGAGGATCGGCTCCAGCATCGGATGCGGGTAATGCACCTCTTCGTCGCCGTTCTTGCATTTGATGTAATTGGGGATGCTGTCCATCGGGCCCGGCCGATAGAGCGCGTTCATCGCGACGATGTCTTCGAAGCGGTTGGGCTTCAGCTTGCGCAGGTTGTCGCGCATACCAGCGCTTTCGAGTTGGAACACGCCCGATGTGTCGCCGCGCGAGATCAGCGCATATGTCTTCTCGTCGTCGAGCGCCACCCGGGACAGATCGAGCGGCACGCCGCGTGCCTGCACCAGCTCGACCGCCTGTTCCAGCACGTCGAGCGTCTTGAGGCCGAGGAAATCGAACTTCACCAGCCCGGCCAGTTCGACCCATTTCATGTTGAATTGCGTCACCGGCATATCCGAACGCGGATCGCGGTAGAGCGGCACCAGCTGGACCAGCGGCCGGTCGCCGATCACAACGCCGGCGGCATGCGTCGAGGCATGGCGGTAGAGCCCTTCGAGCTTCAAAGCGATGGCGATAAGCCGCCCAATGCTCTCATCGCTATCGCGCTGCTGCTGAAGCAGCGGCTCGCCGGCGATCGCCTCGGCGAGCGTAACCGGGTGCGCCGGGTTGTTCGGAACCAGCCGGCAAAGCCGATCGATCTGGCCGTAGGGCATGCCCAGCACCCGGCCGACGTCGCGCAGCACCGCACGCGCCTGCAGCTTACCGAAGGTAATGATCTGCGCGACACGGTCGCGGCCGTATTTCTGTTGTACGTAGCGGATAACCTCGTCCCGCCGCTCCTGACAGAAATCGACGTCGAAATCCGGCATCGACACGCGTTCCGGATTGAGGAACCGCTCGAAGATCAGACCGAAACGAAGCGGGTCGATATCGGTGATGGTCAGCGCCCAAGCGACGACCGAGCCCGCGCCGGAGCCGCGTCCTGGACCGACCGGGATGCCCTGCCGCTTCGCCCATTGGATGAAATCGGCGACGATCAGGAAATACCCGGCAAACCCCATCTCGACGATCACGCCAAGCTCGTACTCGAGCCGCTCGCGATACGGGGCCGGATCGCTCGGCCCCGGCAGCGCCGCCAGCCGCGCGGCGAGACCATCTGCAGCGGCCTGGCGCAAGGTAGCTTCCTCGCTCAGCCCGTCCGGCGTCGGGAACGCCGGCAATATCGGCTTCTGCGCCGTTGGCATAAAGGCGCAACGCTGCGCCACCACCAGCGTATTGTCGCAAGCCTCCGGCAGGTCCGCGAACAACATCCGCATCTCGGAGGCCGGGCGAAAGTAATGGTCGGGCGTCAAGTGCGCGCGATCCGGATCGTCGATTACTTTCCCCTGTGCGATGCAGAGCAGCGCGTCATGCGCCCCATAGAAGTCGCGGTTGGGGAAGTAACAATCGTTGGTGGCGACAAGCGGCAGGTCGTGGCGGTAGGCCAAATCGACCAATCCGCTTTCGCTGCGCGCCTCTTCAGCCAATGCATGACGCGCCAGCTCGATGTAAAGGCGGTCCGGAAAGGCCGTCTTCAGCAGGGCGACGAGGTTTTCTGCCGCCTCGTCCTGTCCCTCCGCGACCAGCCGGCCGAGCGGACCCTTGGCGCCACCGGTCAAACAGATGAGACCGTCGCTGCTGGCGGCGAGGTCGGACAGCGTCACCGCCGGCTCGGCGCCGGGTTCACCGTCGAGGAACGAGCGGCTGACCAGCGACAACAGGTTTCGGTACCCCACCTCGTTCTGTACCAGCACCACCACCCGGTCGGGCTCGCGGGGCACGCGCGTCCCCTCGCCCGGCTCGCGCCTGGTCGCCGTGAGCTCGCACCCAATGATCGGCTGTATGCCCTCGCTCGCACAGGCCGTCGCGAACTCGAGCGCACCGAAGAGGTTGCCGCTGTCAGTGATTGCCACCGCCGGCATCCGGTTCTGTTTGCAGAGCCCCACCAGCTCCTTGATCTTGATCGCCCCGGCCGACAGTGAATATGCCGTGTGAACGCGCAGATGGATGAAGTCGGCGAGCGGCATGGGGCTCTCGATATTTAATCTGAAGGCGCCAGCATTGCATCATCGCCCGGCGAAATCAGCCTCGTCGTGCGGCGCCGCCAGACGGGCCGGCGACGGAAGATCGTGCGCCGAAACCACGCTGCTCGGCCTGCGACTCGGACAGGCTCATGGCCGTTACGACGGCCGGCACTACCTGGTCTAAAGCTGGCGCAGCTTACCGTCCTCCAGGGTAACCACCCGGTCGAGGCGGCGCGCGAGGTCGAGGTTGTGGGTGGCGATCAGCGCGGCGAGGCCAGTGGCGCGGGTAAGGCCGATCAGCGTCGCCATCACCCCCTCCGCGGTCGCGTGGTCGAGATTCCCGGTCGGTTCGTCGGCAAGCAAGATTTGGGGATCGTTGGCTAACGCGCGGACGATCGCCACACGCTGCTGCTCGCCGCCCGATAGGCGCGCCGGACGGTGAGACAGGCGCTCCCCCAGCCCGACCCGCCCGAGCAACTCCGCGGCCTTATCGCGGGCCGTACTGCGTGCATTACCGGCGATCATCTGCGGCAGCATCACATTTTCGAGCGCCGAAAACTCCGGCAGCAGATGGTGGAACTGATAGACAAATCCGAGCGTCGTCCGGCGCAAGACGGTACGCCGCTCGTCCGACAGGCTGCCGCACGCCGCGCCGGCAATAAGCACATCGCCGCCGTCGGGCCGCTCCAACAGCCCGGCGACGTGCAACAGGGTCGACTTGCCGGCTCCCGAGGGTCCGACCAGCGCCACCAGCTCGCCCGGTCGAAGCGCGAGCTCGACGCCGTCGAGCACGGTCAGGTCGATCGCGCCCTGGCGGAAGACCTTACGCACACCCCGGAGCTTGAGCGCGGGCGCCGATGGCGGCGCGTTCATTCGTAGCGCAGCCCCTCGACCGGGTCGAGCCGCGCGGCGCGCCAGGAAGGATAGATCGTCGCCAGGAACGACAACGCCAGCGCCATCAGAACCACGGCCGTTACCTCGCCGCGGTCGATGTGCGCGGGGATTCGGGTGAAGAAGTAGATCTCGGCCGAGAACAGCTCGACATGCAGCACGCTCTGGAGAAACTGGCGGATCGCCTCGAGGTTCTTGGTGATCACGAGGCCGAGGCCAAACCCGGCCAGCGTGCCGACGACGCCTATGCTCGCACCGGACAGCACAAAGATGCGCAGGATCATGCCGCGCGAGGCGCCCATCGTGCGCAAGATCGCGATGTCGCGACCCTTGTCCTTAACCATCATGATCATGCCGGAGATGATGTTGAACGCGGCGACAACGATAATCAGCGTCAGGATCAGGAACATCACGTTGCGCTCGATCTCGACGGCATTGACGATGCCGCTGTTCGAGCGCTGCCAGTCGAGAATACGGGTGCTGCCGCCGAGCGCTGCCGTGATCAGCTGCGCTTCGCGGCTCGATTGGTCGGCATCCCCGACAAAGACTTCAAGATAGCTGACTTGGTCCTTCATCTTGAAGAAGACCTGTGCGGCCGCGAGCGTCACGTAGATGAAGCTGTTGTCGTATTCGTAGAAGCCGATGTCGAACAGCGCGGCGATCGTATAGGTCTTGAGCCGCGGCATCGTGCCGAAAGCCGTGTCGGTGCCTTCGGGCGAGATCAGCGTGATCTTGTCGCCGGCCTTGAGTCCGAGCCGCACCGCCAGACGGTCGCCGACCGCGATGCCGTCGTCGGCGAAATCGCCAAGCGAACCGGCGACGACGTGATTGGCGACCAGCTTGCGGGCGCGCAGGTCATCGGGCCGGATTCCCCGCACAAGAGCTCCCGAAGCGCCGGCGGGGCCCGTGGCCATCACCTGCCCCTCGACCAGAGGGGTCGCGCTGACGATCCCGGGAACCGCGCGCACCTTGGCGACAACCGCGTCGAAGTTGGGCATCGTCGACGTCGGCGCATAGACACCGAGATGGCCGTTAAGGCCCAGGATGCGGCCGATCAGATCGGCGCGGAACCCGTTCATTACGGACATCACGATAATGAGGGTCGCGACGCCGAGCGCGATTCCCAGGAGCGAAAAGATCGCGATAACCGAGACGAACCCTTCCTGGCGCCGCGCCCGCAGGTAACGGAACGCGACCATCCGCTCGAACGCGCCAAAGATCACGCGATGAGCCGGTTCAGCGCCGCCTCGGCAGGCAGGTTCTGGCGCTCGCCGCTGCGGCGGTTCTTCACTTCGAGCGTACCCGCGGCGACGCCCCGCGGGCCGACGATCAGTTGCCAGGGCAGCCCGAGCAGGTCCATCGTCGCGAACTTCGCGCCCGGCGAATCGTCGCGGTCCTCGTAGAGCACCTCGGCCCCGGCAGCGCGCAGCTTGCTGTATGCATCGTCGGCCGCAGCGACGCACTTGGCGTCGCCGGCGCGCAGATTGACGAGGCCGACACGGAAAGGCGCCACGGCCTCAGGCCAGATGATGCCGCTATCGTCGTGGTTGGCCTCGATCAACGCGCCGACCAGCCGCGACACGCCAATGCCGTAGGAGCCCATCTCCAGCGGCACAGTGCTGCCATCGGCGAGGCTCGCGAGCGCACCCATCGGTTTCGAATACTTGGCGCCGAAATAGAAAATATGGCCGACTTCGATGCCGCGCGCGGTCACCAGCTCGGTGGCAGGCACCGGACACGTGGCCGCGTCGTGCATCTCGTCGGTCGCCGCATAGCGCGAGGTCCATTCGCGGTAGAACGGTTCGAGGTCGGAATCGTAATCGACGTCAGCCGCGAGAACATCGGCGTCGAGCCATGCCTTGTCGCAATAGACTTCGCTTTCGCCGGTATCGGCCAGAATCTGGAACTCGTGGCTCAGATCGCCGCCGATGGGGCCGGTGTCGGCGCGCATCGGGATCGCCTTCAGCCCCATGCGCGCGAAGGTGCGCAGATAAGCCACCATCATCTTGTTGTACGAATGCTTGGCGCCGGCCTGATCGATGTCGAAACTGTAGGCGTCCTTCATCAAGAATTCGCGCCCGCGCATCACGCCAAACCGCGGCCGCACCTCGTCGCGGAATTTCCACTGGATGTGGTAAAGGTTCTTCGGCAGGTCGCGATAGCTCCGGACCGCGTCGCGGACGATCGCGGTGACCACCTCCTCGTTGGTGGGCCCGTACAGCATATCGCGCTCGTGGCGGTCGCGGATGCGCAGCATCTCGGCGCCATAGTCGTCATAGCGGCCGCTCTCGCGCCACAGATCGGCCGGCTGGATCGTCGGCATCAGGATCTCCTGCGCGCCCGAACGGTCCTGCTCCTCGCGGACGATCTGCTCGACCTTTGCCAGCACGCGCAAACCGAGCGGCAGCCAGGAATAAATTCCGGCGCTCGATTGCCGGATCATCCCCGCCCGCAGCATCAGCCGGTGCGAGACGATCTGCGCTTCGGCCGGGTTTTCGCGCAGTAGCGGCAGAAAGTATTGGGACAGGCGCATCGCAACATTCGTTCGGCGGGCGGGCACTTTAGGCGCGCTTCATCAGGCCGTAAACGCTGATTGCCGCCCAGAACGCTTCGATCACCACCGATGGCAGGTTCCATTCGCCGAACAGCGAAATGAGGATCAGCAGCGCTCCTGCCAGATTGGCGGCAGGAAAACGCCAATCTTCCGAGCTCAGCCAGCGCGCCTGATTGGCGAGATAAGCAGCGACAAAAACCGCCGCGCCAACGAGGCCGATCAAACGATAGGTTTCGAGCGGCATCCTGGGCCTTCGTCGCGGAATTCGCGTGACAGAATCTTGCGTCTGCGTAATATAGCGCCAATAGCACTCGACATGGGCAACGAGCCCGGCCCGAGTTCAGGGAGGCTTTTAGGAGCCGCGGGCGGCCGAGAAAAAACCGGCCGCACCCCAAGATGATACTGTTTCGGCAGGGCATAACCCTGCCTATTTTTTCGACCGGAAACTCTCGCGGTGCGCCGATCGGCAGCGGGCTGGGCTGCGCGATTGGCGATTTGCGCGAGGTCGGGGCGCGATTATTCTGCGCGGCTTCACCGAAAGGGGAGCGCGTTTTCAGGCGCGAGGAGCGGCACGATGGCGAATACGCACGGCTGGCACTTTTTTATGAACCCGGGGCCGACCAACATCCCGGACCGCATTTTGCGCGCTATGGACCGCGGCACGCTCGACTTCACCGGCGCCGCTTTCAAGGAAATCTCGGACGAGTGCTTTGCCGGCTTGCAGCGCATTTTCAAGACGACGCAGCCGATCCTCGGGTATGCCGCGACCGGTCATGGCGCGTGGGAGGCCGCGCTCGTCAACCTGTTCTCGCCCGGCGACAAGGTGCTGATCGCCGAGAGCGGCTATTTCTCGGTCAATTGGGGGCTGCGTGCCGAGGCGTTTGGCCTGCAGGTTGAAACGCTGGCCAACGATTGGCGCCGCTCGGTCGACCCGGCCAAGCTCGAAGCCCGGCTGCGCGAGGACAGCAA
>JAFAWI010000687.1 GCA_019241915.1 Alphaproteobacteria bacterium | reverse complement strand
GTTCCATCATCATCGCGGTGCTGTCGGAGCGGTTTTGGGCCAACCTGTGCAAGGCGTTGGAACGGCCCGATCTCGCCGCCGACCCGCGCTACGCCAACCCGACCGGGCGCCGGCAGCTCCGCGACGAGCTCGACGAAGCGATCGCCGCCGTCACCCGCACCCGCACGGTCGGCGAATGGGAAAAGCGGCTGCAGGAAGCCGATGTGCCGCATTCGCCGGTGCTTGGGGTGACCGCCGCGCTGTCGAGCCCGCACGCGCTGGCGCGCGAAATGGTGGTTGAGGCGACGCACGCCAAGCTCGGTCCGATGAAGGTGGTTGGCCGCCCGGTCAAGTTCCCGGGCGCCGAGCAGCCGCCGGTCATCGCGCCGCCGAGCTTCGGCCAGCACACCGTGGCGGTGCTGCGCGACGCGCTGGGCTATGGCGAGGCCGAGATCGCCGCGCTGCGCGACGCGGGGATCATCGACCGGGCGAAGCAGCGCTGAGGAGGCCGCGGTTGGCGGCTAGGTAGGCGACAACCGCGAGCACCCCCATCGCCGGTGGCACGGTGGCGAAGGCTTCGCCCGCATCGTGGAACAGGCCGCACAGCGCGGTGGCGACAAACCCCATCCCCATCTGCAGGCTGCCCATCAGCGCCGAGGCCGAGCCGGCGTTGCGGGGAAACAGCGCCAGCGCGCCCAAAGTGACTCCCGGCATGATAAACGCGAAGCCCACCATCCACAGCCACATCGGCGCGATGATCTGGGCGATGCCGAGGCCGAGGATGCGCAACCCGAGCAGCAGCGAAATGGCCGCAACCAGCACCATGAGCGCACCGGCGAGCACCAGCCGGCTCGTCGAAAACCACCGCAGCAGCCGGTTGAGCGCCAGCGAGCCGACTAGGTACGACACCATCAGCGAGCCGGTGACGAGACCGAACATCGGGCTCGACAGCCCGAGCTTGCCCATCAGCACGAACGGTGCCAGCGCCTGCCAGCCGTAAAAGCCGCCGATCGCGAGCGAGGTCAGCACCACCTGGCCCATGAAGGCGCGCGAGGTGAGCAGCGTCGCGTAATTCACTGCGAGCGAGCGCGGCTGCGTCGCGCGCGGGTCGCGCCGTTCGTTGGTCTCGGGGAAATACCAGGCGAGCCCAAGCAGCAGCACAGCATAGGCCGCGAGCAGCACGAACAGCACGCGCCAACTCGTCACCGTGATCAGCGTGCCGCCGAGCACCGGCGCCGCTGCCGGGGCGATGCTGAGAATGAGGCTCATCAGCGAGATGATCCGCGCCGCCCCGTTGCCGGCAAAGCGGTCGGCGACCATGACGCGCGACAGCGCGACGCTGCCGCAGGCGCCGATCCCTTGCACCAGCCGGCCAAGGATGAGTGTGGTCGCCGATCCCGCCGCGGCGCTGAGTAATGATCCCAGGAAATAGAGGATAAGGCCGCCAATCAGAATCGGACGCCGTCCGAAGCGGTCGGACAGCGGACCGCAGATCAGCTGCGACGCCGCAAAGCCGAACAGGTAGACTGTGATCGTCGCGTGTATCGTGTGCTCGGTTGTGTGCAGCGCAGCGATCAGCAGCGTCATCGCCGGCGTGTAAAGGCTCATCGACAGGGGGCCGAGCGTGATCAGCAGCGCGCCGACGATCGTCATCCGCAGCGGGGTCAGCTCGCGCGCCGCGGCGGCCGCAGGGCGGGCCGCGGCCACCGGTACCGCGCTGTTCTGCCGCCGGAGCAGCGGCAGCCGTGCGCGGTCCCAAGTAAGGCTCATGCTCGGCTCCACCCGGAGCGGGCACCGCGCCCGCCATCCGTGGGGCACAATATAGTTAGGTCAGCTTATGATTTGTTCGGCAATTTCTGCACTGCACAATTGCGCCCGCTTGCCGGAACGTTCAGGCGGCTCCCCCACCCTTACCCTTCCCAGCCTGGCGGGGAAGGGAGGCGCGCCGCGGACGGGCGGGGCGGCTACGGATGCTTGAAGCGGGTGACGAGGCCAGCGGATGCTTTCACATGATCCTTGAGGGCTACGGCCAGCTCGTCGCGGGTCATGCCTGGCTTGAGCGCCGGGTCCTTCGCATCGAGATCGGTCGCCATCAGGATGAACGTGTAGTGGTGCCAGTCGGTGTTGGGCGGCGTGCCTGGCCCCCAATAGGTCGCCTTCTCCATTGTGCTTTTGCCGCCGATGAACTTGTCCGATTCCTTGCTGAGGTCGCCCTCGGCAAAGCCTTTGACCTCGGCGGGGATGCCGTAGATCACCATGTGGTTGACCCCGGCCGGGGCGCGCCCTTCGGGGTCGATCATGATCAGCGCATAGCTCTTGGTCGTGTCCGGCGCGCCCGACCACGCCAGCGGCGGCGAAATGTTTTCGCCGACGCAGTTCGGGCTGCGCTGCTTGTCGGAGCAGGCGTTCTTGACCGCGAGCTGGTCGTTGTCCTTGAGCGCCGATGAGGTCAGCGTCAGTACGTCGGCGCGCGCCGCCGGGTGTCCGGCGACCGAAGCGACGACTAGCGCGCCCGCCGCGAGAATCCCTGCAAGACCGTGTCTCATCGCGTCCTCCCTGTATTTCCGCGGTCGGCTGACGCGCGGGGCGCCGCCGACCGGCGTTTATCGGCCGATTGCCGCAAGCGGGCGAATGACGATGGCGTTACTCCGCGGCCTGCGCCGCCGCGAAGGCGGGCAGCTCGGCCCGCTCGGCGGCCGCCATCGGTTGCGGCCACCAGCGGTCTTCCCATTCGCCGTGCACGCCTTGCAGGTTCGGCAGCACCCGCTCGGCGAACAGCTTGGTGTTGTACTTGGCCAAGTCCTTGTTCATGCTCCCGAACTGCAGCAGCATCATCAGGTGGCCGACATTGAGGTTGGTTGCCACCTCGGTAAGCTGCTCGACCACCTCGTCAGGCGAACCGACGATCACATAGCCGCGGTTGACGATGTCTTTCATGTCCGTCGTCGCGCGGGCGGCCTGGCGGGCGTTGAGACTGGCGGCGCGGCCGATCTGGCCCTGGATGCCGGCGCGCTGGGTCGCCTCGGTGATGTAGCCCGGCGGGTTCGCCCATTTCGGGTCGACGCGCAGGCAGCGGCCGTAGAAGTACTCGGCGGGCTCGGCATAAAGCTGCATCGCCTGGTCGCGGCTTTCAGCGACGCCGACAAATTGCAGAAAGCCGGCGCGGTAGGGGTTCATGTCCTTGCCGAGCCGCTTCATCTCCTCCCAGAAGCCCTTCATCGTGGCTTCGCCGTCCTTGTAGCCGAAGTACGAGAGATACGCGTAGACGTAGTCCATCTTTGCGCACCACTGCCAGGTTTCGACCGATCCGCCGCCGGGGATCCAGATCGGCGGGTGCGGGCGCTGCACCGGGCGCGGCCAGATGTTGACGTAGCGCTGCTGGTTGAAGCGGCCGTTGAACGCAAAGGTCTCCTGTTCGGTCCAGGCTTTGACGACAAGGTCGTGCGCCTCGTAGTAGCGCTCGCGCAGCATCGACGGGTTCTGGCCGTAGGCGAAACAGGTATCCATCGGCGTGCCGACCGGAAACCCGGCGATCAGCCGCCCGCCCGAGATGCAGTCG
>JAFAWI010000671.1 GCA_019241915.1 Alphaproteobacteria bacterium | reverse complement strand
TAATCGAACCGCAGCTGGTCGCACATGATAAAGAGGATGTTCTTGCCTGCGGTCATTCTTCACTTAATCCCGTGCTGCTCGGTGGCGTAGGTTCTTCGAGGCCTCTGCGCGAGGCGCCCCAGCATGAAGGTGCCTGGCACGAACCTTCCTCATCCTGACGAGGCGCCCCGGCGAAAGCCGGGGCATCGGAAGGACGCAAACCGGCCGCACCGGGATGACAGCGATCAGGCTTCCGGCTTCTCGCCCAGCGCCAGCAGCTCCATGCCGAGGCCGTAGCCCAACAGATCGTGCATCTGGCGGCGCAGCGCTTCGGTCAGCAGCAGGCGGGTGTAGCGCAGCGCCAGGGTCGGCTTTGCTGCCAAATCCTCGGCGATCTCCCAGGCTCGCGCGAGCAGCCTGTCGGGCGGCAGCACCTCGGCGACGAGGCCGAACGCGTGCGCCTTTTGCGCATCGAGCGTTTGACCGGTCAGCAGGTAATAGCGGCCGCGGTTCATGCCGAGCAGCAGCGGCATCACGATGTGCATGCCGTCGCCCGGCACCACGTCCGACGCGAAATGCGCCGAATCCTGAAACTGCGCGGTGTCGGCCGCGAGCACGATGTCGCACAGCAGCGGGATTTCGGAATGCCGCCAGGCCGGGCCGTTGATCGCGCTGATCACCGGCACCTCGATGTCGAGCAGCTTCATCAACAGGTGGCGGCCTTCCCAATGGATGCGGTCGATCCGCTCGATGCCGGGCCGCGTCGGGAACGACGAGGTGCCGGGGGTGGCGCGCGGGCCCGAGAACTCGGCGCCGGTGCCGGTGATGATCACCACGCGGTTTTCGCGGTCGTTGCCGACATCGTAGAACGCGTCGGGCAGCTCGCCGTGCGGGCCAAACCCCCAGCGCAGGCTGCCCCCGTCGGTATGCAGTGTCACCAGCAGGATGCCGCCGCGGCGTTCGAAGCGGGCGCATTGGTACTTGTTCGCATAGTCTTCAAGCCGTGTCGGCATGGCGTCCTCCCGCTGCTGTCGTTGCCCAAAAAGGGCGCCTGCTTCAGGCAAAGCGCGGCATCACCTTGCGCGCGAACAGCCGGAGCGACCCGAGCGCATCGCCAAACGGCATCAGGTTGAAATTGACCTGCAGCGAGGCGTGTTCGAACCCGCCGAAATCCTCGTGCATTTGCGCGATCGTCGCGGCGACCTCGTTGGGGGTGCCGACCCATGCGGCGCCGGTCGCCATCTGCTCCGCCGCGTTCGAGGCGCGCAGTCCGGCGATGATCTTGTCGTAGCCCGGGTAATCCTGCGAGGTGCGGCCGTCGAGCCAGTCCGACGCGGCGTCGACCAGCGAGCGCAGGTAGTTGTCGATCAGCGGCGCCGCGACCGTGCGGGCGCGCTCGCCATCCGCGTCGCAGAACATGTGAAACGCGATCATCGCTTCGCCGTTGCCGGAATGCCCCGCCGCGCGCCATGCCGCGCGGTAGGCGTCGAGCAGCGGCCGCATCTTGGCCGCGACAAACGCAATCGCCATCACTGCGTAACCCATTCTTCCGGCATATTCGAACGATTCGGGGGTGTTCAGCGCGGCGACATATAATTTGGGCCGCGGACGCTGAGTCGGGCGCGGCAGCGAGGTGGTATTCTCGATCGTGTGAAAGCGGCCGCGATGCGTCACCGCCTCCTCGCGCAGCAGCAGGTCGACCTGCTCGATCCCCTCGCGGAAACGCGCGACCGACTCGTCGGGCAGCCGGCCGAAGCGGCGGAACTCGTGCGGCAGAAACGCGCGCGCAAAGCCGACGTCGAGCCGGCCGCCGGAAATCGCATCGAGCATGGCGATCTCTCCGGCCAGCTTCAGCGGGTGGTTGAACGCGGGCAGCACCGCGCCGGTCACCAGTCGGGCGCGTTGCGTGCGCTGTGCCGCCGCGGCGAGAAAGACGATCGGGTTGGGGCTGTAGCCGCCGTAATAGTGAAAATAATGCTCGACGATGCGGATGTGGCTGTAGCCGAGCCGGTCCGCTTCGGCGGCGAGGTCGAGCGCCTCGCGAAAATACTGCTCGGCCGGGCGCTCGTCGGGGCGCACGTCGGGGAAGAACTGCACACCGAACTGCATCGTCGCCCTTCCTGCCCCGGCCGCGTTCAGCTTTGCCCGCCGATGATGACGCGCAGCCGCGCCGCCAGCTCGTCCCGCCGATACGGCTTGCCCAGCACCGGCACATCCTCTGGCAGCCCGTGCTCGCGGCTCAGCACGGCGCCGGTATAGCCGCTTGTCAGCAGCACCTTGATCGACGGCTTGAACCGCCGCGCCTCCGCCGCCAGTTCGGCGCCGTTGATCCCGCCGGGCATGACGATATCGGAAAACAGGATGTCGATGCTCGGCACGCTCTTGACGATTTCGAGGGCATCCTTGCCGTTGTGCGCCACCAGCACGCGGTAGCCGAGATCCTCGAGGCTTTCGATCGCCGTCGCCAGCACCGCCTCGTCGTCTTCGACGACCAAGACCGTTTCGCCGCCGGCCGCGCTACGCAGCGGCAGGCTGCTGTGCCGAGCCGTCTCGGTCGGCCGCTCGGCGGAGCGCGGCAGGTACAGCTTGACCGTCGTGCCGACGCCGACCTCGCTGTAAATCCGCACATGGCCGCCGGATTCCTTGGCAAACCCGTAGACCTGCGACAGGCCCAGCCCCGACCCCTTGCCAATGTCCTTGGTTGTGAAGAACGGCTCGAACACGTGCGGCAGGTCGGCAGCGGCGATGCCGCCCCCCGTGTCGCTGACCGCGGTCATGACATAGCTGCCGGGCGCCACTTCGGGGTTTTCGGCGGCATACGCCTCGTCGAGCTGGACATTGGCGGTCTCGATGACGATCCGGCCGCGATCGATCAGCGCGTCGCGTGCGTTGACGACGAGATTGAGCACCGCCGCCTCGTACTGCACCTGGTCGACATGGCTGGGGTCCAGCCCGGGGTCGAGCTTGAGCTGCACCTCGAGGCTTTCTCCGGCGGCGCGTCGCAGCAGCGCCTCGAATTCGAGCAGCAGCCGATTGAGGTTGAGCGTCTCCGGCCGCAGCACCTCGCGGCGCGAGAACATCAGCAGCTGATGGGTCAGCCGTTCGCCGCGCGAGGTCGCCTGCAGTGCCGCTTCGGCCAGCCGCTTGACCCGTGCGTTGTCGGCTGCACTGCGCAGGATCATGTCGAGATTGCCGGTAACCGCGGTCAGCAGGTTGTTGAAATCATGCGCCACACCGCCGGTCATCTGCCCGATAGCTTCCATGCGCTGCGCATGACGCAAGGTGTCTTCGACCGCCTTGCGCCGTTCGATCTCGGCCTCCATCGCGACGTGCGCGCGATCGGCTTCCTGGCTGCGGCGCAGCGCGAAGAAGCTCAGCACGATCAGCATTGCCATCGCCGGCAGGCCGAAGATCAGATGGCTGCCCATCAGCCGCAGCCAGCTGTTGACGATCGCCGCCCGGGTGAGCCCGACCGAGACATAGACCGGATAGTCCGCAACCTTGCGGTAGGCATAGAGGCGGCGCACGCCGTCAAGCGCGGAATTGGTCTCGTAGGTGCCGTACAGAGGACTGCGCGCGATGTTCTGACGGAACTGGCTTTCCGGGCTCAGCACCCGCCCGACCAGCTCGTAGCCGGGAAATCGCACCAGCACCGAGCCGTCGGCGCGCGACATGTTGAGCAGGTAATCCTTGGGGTCGAGCACCGTGCGCGAATAGTCGAGGAAATTGTCGAGCTGCAGCGACACGAAAATCAGGTTCGCGGTGCCAAGCCGCGGCGCATTCGGCTTGTAGCGCGCGACGACGAACCCCGGCTTTCCGGTAAGCGCGTCGGATGAGACGGTGCCGATCATCAGCGGCCCGGAGCCGGGCCGCTCGACGCTCAGGTACGTCGTCTGGCCGAGCCGCACCGGCTGCGCCGGCACGCCCATGCTGCTGGCGGCCACGGTTTCATCCGGCCCGACCAGACCGACGGCGGCAACACGCGGTCGCGTGCCGAGCTCGTGCAGCAGGCGTTGCAGCTCGGGCGAAGAGCGAATGTCCTGCCAGCTCATCTCATCGGTGCGCTCGGCGATCTGGCCGAGGATCAGCTCGGCGGTCTCGAACACCTTCTGCGCGTGCTGGTTGATCGCGTCGGTCGCATTGTCGAGACGCAGCCGCGCTTCATGGAACGCGGCGCGATAATTCAGCCACGACGCCACCGCAAACAGCGTGACCGGAACGACCACGACGGCGACCAGCAGCACGCGCAGCAGCCGCGTGATGCCGCCGTCCCCGCCGCTCTGCTCTACCGCCGCGTCTTGCGACATCCCCCCGCCCGTCGCGAGCGTCCGCCGCCTCGTTTATTCCGCCGCGACGGCGGCGCCGACCGGACAGGCGACACCGGTGCCGCCGAGCCCGCAATAGCCGAACGGGTTTTTCGCCAGATACTGCTGGTGGTAGTCCTCGGCGAAGTAGAACGGGGGCGCCGAGCGGATTTCGGTGGTGACGTCACCGTAGCCCGAAGCCTTGAGGCGCGGCGCGTACCGGTCGCGCGAAGCTTGCGCCGCCTTCTGCTGCTCGGCCGAATAGGTATAAATCGCCGAGCGGTATTGGGTGCCGATGTCGTTGCCCTGGCGCATGCCCTGGGTCGGGTCGTGGCTCTCCCAGAAGATCTTCAACAGGCCGTCATAGCCGATCTGCTTGGGGTCGAAGACCACCAGCACGACCTCGGTGTGACCCGTGAGGCCGCTGCACACCTCCTCGTAGGTCGGGTTCGGCGTCGACCCGCCGGCGTACCCGACCGCGGTCGTCCACACCCCGGGCGCCTCCCAGAACTTGCGCTCGGCGCCCCAGAAGCAGCCGAGCCCGAACACCGCCGTCTCCAGCCCCGCGGGGTAGGGCCCTTCGAGCGCATTGCCGTTGACGAAATGCCCCTCGGGCACCGGCATCTTGACCGCGCGCCCCGGCAGGCTCTGCTCCGGGGTCGGGATCTCGAGCTTCTTGCGCAGCATGCTGAACATCGTCGGCTCCCTCGTCGAACAGTCTACATATAGCACTTCCCCCGCCGAATTTGCCGTCCCCGAGGAAGAACGCTTTAACGCAAAGGACGCAAAGCGAACGCAAGAGACGCAAAAGCGCCCGTCCCCGCGAAGCGCAGCCATAAATGCGGCAATGAGACGGTGAGGCTGTATGCGGCGGCACACTCGCCGCCTGACTGTCTCATTGTGACTTTTAGGCGCTTCGCGCCAAACCGACCCCTTCGCGAAACCCTTTGCGTTCTTTGCGTTGGAGTGTTGTCTTTTTCTTTTGTTACCCGAGCCAATCGAGCGCAGCTTCGTCTTCGAGCGCCATCAGCCGCTTGTAGACCCCGGCCATGCCGCCCATTCCGGCCGTGGCGCGTCGCGTGAGCCGGGCGAATTTGTCGGGCAGCTCGCCCGCTTCGAGCATGCCGCCGCCCTCATGCGTCTCAAAGCGGCGGCCGTCCGCAAGCGTGACGGTGACGTGGCTCGCCGTCGCCCCTTCTCCGCCGCCGGCTGCCGCGACCAGCTTGACCTTGCGGCACAGCGCCCGGATCGCGGGATCGGCAAGCGCGCTGTCGTCGTACGATTCCGGGTCGCGCGCCTCGCGGTGCAGCGCCAGCGCGACACAGAACGGGATCGAATACTGCGCCAGCATCAGGTCGGGCGGGTCGAGGATGTTGTGCCGCTCGACCATGCGCGGTGTGCCGGTCACGCTGATCGCCGCGACGTCGCCGCCGGCAAAGCCGTGCGCGGCTTGCAGGTCGCGCACCGCCTTGACCGCCGGGTGCGCCGTCGCGTGCACCGGATAGCGCTTGAGCACCGCGCTCAGGGTCACAAAGTCGCTGCCGAGACCGCGCGTCAGGTGGCTTGCGTCCCATTCGGTGCAGAACACGCGCAGAAAGCCGAATTCTCCCTCGATCGCGGTGCGCGGCCCCTCAAACCCGGACGCGGCGAGGCTCGCCGCCAGCACCCCGGCCTCCGACGCGCGCCCCAGATGCAGCCGCTTGACCATGCCGCCGGTGCCGCGCGCGAATTCGAGCAGCCCGCCGGCGAGCGAGCCGGCGATGCCGAGCGCGTTGGTCATCCACCGCTCGTCGAGACCGAGCAGCAGCCCGCAGGCCACCGCCGCGCCGAACGGCCCGGTGGTGCCCGGCGCGTGAAAGCCGCGCGCCTCGTTGGTGTGGCCGGTGGCGCGGCCGATGCGGATCATCACCTCGTTGCCGGCGACGACCGCGGCGATGAGCTGCTTCCCCGACGCACCGACCTGCTGCGCCACCGCCAGCGCCGGCGGCAGCACCGTTGCCCCCTGATGCGCGCCGGCGCCCGGCCGGGTCAGGCTGTCGAGCTCGAAGGCATGCGCCAGCGCGCCGTTGGCGAGCGCCGCCGCCGGCGCCTGCACGCTGGTGCCGCGCCCCAGGATCTTGCTCGCGCCGCCCGGCCCGGTGCGCTCGGCATAGTCGATGACAATCCGGCTCCACGGCATCTCGGCGCCGCAGACGCAGGCCGCCACCGTATCGGCGATAATCTCCTTCGCCTTGGCGACGACACCGGCCGGCAGGTCCTCGTAGCGCAACCCCGCGGCATAGCGCGCGAGCTGTACCGTCTCGTCGGCCATCGACGCCTCCTGGTTCCTTGATGCCGGACTCTAGGCGCCGCTCACGCACTCGTCATGTCCCAGACGCGGGCGCTGCGCTAGGTTTTGCTCGCGACGGAAAGGCGTCAGCGCACTCAGGGAGGTATCATGCAACGCAAGAAGGCGTCGGATTTCCCGCAGGGGCTGCTCAACCTGCTCGACGGCTATGTGCACGGCCGGTTGAGCCGGCGCCATTTTCTCGACCGGGCGCAGAAATACGCGGTCGGCGGCGTGACCGCGGCGATGCTGTTCGAGCAGCTGCGGCCCAATTACGCCTGGGCGATCCAGGTGCCGCCCGACGACAAGCGGATCAAGAGCGAAACCGCCACCGTCGAGTCGCCCCAGGGCAACGGCAGCATCAAGGGCTATCTGGTCCGCCCGGCCACTGCCGACAAGCTGCCGACGGTGCTGGTCATCCACGAAAACCGCGGGCTCAACCCGTATATCGAAGACGTGGCACGCCGGCTCGCAGTCGCCAATTTCATCGCCTTTGCCCCGGACGCGCTGACCTCGCTCGGCGGCTATCCGGGCGACGACGAGAAAGGCCTTGAGCTGTTCCAGAAGCTCGACCGCGGTAAGATGACCGAGGATTTTCTCGCCGCGGCGAGCTGGCTCAAGACCCGGCCCGACGGCAACGGCAAGCTCGGCGCGATCGGCTTCTGCGTTGGCGGCGGCGTGGTCAACCAGCTCGCGGTGCGGATGGGCGACGCGCTCAACGCCGCGGTGCCGTTTTACGGCGCGCAGCCGACCGCCGCCGACGCCGCCAAGATCAAGGCGCCGGTCAACGCGCAGTATGGCGAGCAGGATAAGCGGATCACAGACGGCTGGCCCGCGTTCGACGCCGCGCTTACCGAGGCGCATGTGCCGCATGAGGGGCACGTTTATCAGGGCGCCAACCACGGCTTTCACAACGACACGACCCCGCGCTACGACGAGGCCGCCGCCAAGGAGGCCTGGCAGCGCACGCTCGACTGGTTCAACAAATACCTGCGGGCGTAGCGCATCGCCGCTGTTAGCCGCGCGTCCGCGCCCGAAGGCAGAGCAAGGGCGTTAACGCCGCTTCGGGTGCCGCTCGCTTCGCCCGGAACCGAGCCCGACGT
>JAFAWI010000640.1 GCA_019241915.1 Alphaproteobacteria bacterium | reverse complement strand
TCGCGGCGGAGCCAGCCGATCCGATGCTCGCCCGACCAGAGCGGGATCGCCCGCGCCGGGTTGTAGCTGTTGCAGTGGCGGATGCGGTCGGCGAACGACATCAGGCGGTCAGCACCAGTTCGACGCCCGGCACGCGGCGCATGCAATTCGCCACGTACTCGACCGTACCGGTCTCAAGTCCGCGCATTTCGATGTCGATCGCCAGCTTCATTGCCGGTCGAACGACGGTACTGTGCCAGCGTTCCGGCACGAGGCCCCGCTTGGCGAACAGTTCGAGAAGGCGCGGCAGGACACCCGGCTCTGCGCGGGCATGGACGGTAAAGGCGGCGGTGAGCGCTGGTTCAGCGAGCGCAACGGCTAACGACGACATCGGCGAAATCCTCGGCATAGGGTTGGCGAGCCACAGAGCCCCGGGTCTCGGAGAGGCCCGGGTCGGTAATTCGCCTGATGCCGGCGCGATGTGTCGTGGTCAGCACGCCTCGGATGTACGCCGCCGCTGCGCCGCCGTCAATCCACCGCCGCGGCTGCTTCTCGTGCGCGCCACCAGAACCACAGCGCGATGCCGCGGCGCGTGATAATACCTCGGGTAGTGATTGTGGCGGGCGCCGCGGCTGGCTATATGTTCGACACCACGGTGGAGGTTGCCATGACGCTGTTCCGCCTCGGCCTTATCGTCGCGGTCTGCCTGGGCGGAACGGTCGGTTGCGAGCCGGGCGGCCCGCAGCGCGCCAGCGACATTCAGAACGTCAACGGCATCTCCGACGACATTTCGGCGGTTGGGATGACCAATTCCGAAGGCCGCAAGACGCACGACCCCAATATCGGCACGACACTTCCGAACAATTACCAGGTGCACGAACCCTATTAAGATCGTGCCGGCGCTGGGGCGGCGCTAACATCGGCTTCATGACGTTGCTGTCGAAAACCGCTGCGGCGCTCGTCGCCGCCGAGGGCTTGCTCGCGCGGGGGCAGGCCAACCTGGCGGCCCGCGTCACGCGCGACGGCGCGGTCGATGCCCGCCGCCTCGAAACCGAGCAGCTGGCGGCGCACGCGCTCGCCTGGGTGGCCACCTATGTCGCGGCGCTGCGCCAGCTGCGCGAATGGGCGGTGCGCCTCGATGCGGCGGGGGAGTTCGGCGACGCGCAGCGGCTGATCGTCGAGGTCGGGTTTGGCGAATATCTGGCGCAGTTGTCGGGCGGCATCGCGATGGGGCAGGGGGAGTTCGCGCGTCCGCAGGAGCTGGGCCTCGCCGAGGACGACCTGGCGCCGCTGCGCACTGCAGCGCACCCGCTGGTCGAGGGGTTGGCGACTGCCCGGGCCCGCCTTGGCGCGCTGCTGGCGCACGGCATGCCGGCAGGCGGCGACGGCCTCGGCGACGAGACGCTGGACATGATCCGCGACCAGGTGCGCCGCTTCGCCGAGGGTGCGGTCGCACCATTCGCGCATGACTGGCACCGCGAAGACCGGCTGATCCCGGTCGAGGTCATCGAGGAGCTCGGCGGCATCGGCGTTTTCGGCATCACCCTGCCCGAAGAGTACGGCGGGCTCGGCCTCGGCAAGATGGCGATGTGCGTCGTGTCGGAGGAATTGTCGCGCGCCTATATCGGCGTCGGCTCGCTCGGCACCCGCTCGGAGATCGCCGGCGAATTGATCCGGGTGAGCGGCACACCCGGCCAGAAGCAGCGTTGGCTGCCCGGCATCGCCTCGGGCGCGGTGCTGCCGACCGCGGTGTTCACCGAGCCCAATGCGGGCTCCGACCTCGCCAACCTGCAGACCCGGGCGGTCAAGGATGGCGAAATCTACCGCATCCACGGGGCCAAGAGCTGGATTACCCACGGCGCGCGCTCCGATCTGATGACCCTGCTCGCACGCACCGGCGCGTCGAACAGCGGCTATCGCGGCCTCAGCATGTTTCTCGCGCCAAAGCCGCGCGGCGATGACGCCGATCCGTTCCCGGCCGAAGGCATGTCGGGCACCGAAATCCCGGTGCTTGGCTATCGCGGCATGAAGGAATACGAGATCGGGTTCGACGGTTTCGCGGTTGCGGCGGATTGCCTGCTGGGCGGCGTCGAAGGCGAGGGCTTCAAACAGCTGATGGCGACATTCGAGAGCGCCCGCGTGCAGACCGCCGCGCGCGCGGTCGGCGTCGCCCAGAACGCGTTCGAGCTGGCAATGGCCTACGCGCAGGAGCGGCGGCAGTTCGGCCGCAACCTCGCGGCGTTTCCGCGGGTCCAGCTCAAACTGGTGATGATGGCGGTCGAGACGACGATGGCACGCCAGCTCGCCTATTTCGCCGCGCGCGAAAAGGACAGCGGCCGGCGCTGCGACATCGAAGCCGGCATGGCCAAGCTGCTCGCCGCCCGCGTCGCCTGGAGCAATGCCGACAACGCGGTGCAAATCCACGGCGGCAACGGCTACGCGCTCGAATACCCGATCAGCCGCGTGCTGTGCGATGCGCGCATCCTCAACATTTTCGAGGGCGCCGCCGAAATCCAGGCGCAGATCATCGCCCGTGGCCTGCTCGCGGGGCGAAACTGAGCGGCCGGCAGCCAGGTAGTTTCCGTCGTGCCCGGACTTGTTTCGGACATCCACAAGGCGGCGCAAAGGGACGGGACTTCGTGGATGGCGGGACAGGCCCGGCCCTGACGACCACGGACAGCGGCTACCTAACCCGAAGCGAAAACCAAGTTGATCCGACGGTTCTGGCGGCCCTTGTTCTCGATCTTGCCGATCTCGACTTGGCCAATCTCAGCGGTGTTGCGGACATGCGTGCCGCCGCACGGCTGCAGGTCGACGCCGGCGATCTCCAGCAGCCGCACACGCCCGGTGCCGGTCGGTGGCTTGACCGACATCGTGCGCACAAGATCGGGCCGTGCCGCGAGCTCGGCATCGTCGATCCAGCGCGGGGCGACGGCGTGGCCCTCGGCGATGAGCTTGTTCAGCGCGGCAGCGATCGCCTCCTTGTCGAGGCTGGCGCCGGGCACATCGAAATCGAGCCGGCCGCGGCCGTCGCCGACCTGGCCCCCGGTCATCGCGCCCGGCACCACCGCACACAGCAGGTGCAGGCAGGTGTGCATGCGCATCAGCCGCTGCCGCCGTTCCCAATCGATCTCTGCCGTCACCGGTGTGCCTGCCGCCGGAAGCGCCGCAGCCGGCGCGGGCACATGCACGACCTCGTCGAAGCCGCTGCCTTTGACCGTGTCGGCAATCGCGACCGTTGAGCCGTCGACAAGGCGCAGCAAGCCGGTATCTCCGGGCTGGCCGCCGCCGGTGGGATAGAACACCGTGCGGTCGAGGCGGATGCCGCGCTCGTCGACCGCGACCACCGTCGCCGGACAGGATCTGGCATACGGCTTATCGCGGAAGACAAGCTCAGTCATCGCTGCAGCCTCGAATCGATCGTCCATCTAGGGCATAACTATCTGCGGGCGCAATCGAGCGGGGGAGGGGGCATGGCCGAACTCACATCGCGCAGGCGACGTTGGTGGGCGTTGACCCCCGCGTTGGGCCTTGGTGCGCTACTGCTCGGCGGCTGCGCGCGCGAGGGCGTGTCGACATTCACCACCAACCAGGATGTGGTGCTGCGGATGACCCAGGCCGACGATTCGGCAATCACCGCGCGCGTGCCGCGCGGGACGGTCGTACAGCGCTGGGGTTGGGTCGGCAGCGAATGCGAATGCTGGCTGGTGACGACACCGCAGGGCACGGGCTTTGTCTACACCCGGTATCTCGACATGCACCTCGCCGACAGCCCGCTTTACGAATAGTCATCGAGCCATGACGGGGTCGGCAGCCCCTTCTCGCGCAGAAATCCCGGGTTGAACAGCTTCGATTGATAGCGCGTTCCGGAGTCGGCGAGGATCGTAACGATGGTGTGACCGGGCCCCAGCTCCTTGGCCAGGCGGATCGCGCCGCAGACATTGATCCCGCTCGACCCGCCGAC
>JAFAWI010000534.1 GCA_019241915.1 Alphaproteobacteria bacterium | reverse complement strand
TCAGCTGGGCGATGCCGTCCTCCGGCATCATCCGACCGGTCTTGGCGTAGGTCTCGCAGCTCCAGTCGAATTCCTTCCACGCGAAGCCGAAGCCGTAGCGCCGCGCCGCCGCCTCCATCGCCTGAATGCCTTCCGGCACGACTTCCTTGCCGATGCCGTCACCCGCAATCACCGCGACCCGATAACTCTTCGCCATAGCCTCTCCGCCGACCGCCCGCGCGCCCCGATTTATCGATATTCCAGATGCCGGTCGACAGCATCCGCCCGCCGTCCGTCTTTTGCCAGGCTACCGCGCATTTCCGAACTGCGGCGGCCCTTTAATCTTCAATGCGCGATCGATGGCGCGAGCCGTCAGGGGAACGGAGCTCCCTTGCCGAGGAACACGCCCGCCGCCGTGTATGACGGCCCCGAAACGATCGTACCAAAGCTGAAGCGGCCGCCGGTTTCGGGCGGAACGGTGGACGAGCCGACCTGCCCGAAGAACTTGCCCACAACGTTGCCGGACATCGTGCCCGCCGAGAGGTCGGTAATGCCGCCGGAGTATTCGCCGCCCGGCTGCATGGTTGGCGTTACGCGGCCGACCAGCAGCTTGCCGTCGAAATTGAGGGTGAAATTGCCGGAGCTGCCAGAGGAGCCGAAACTGTAGATGTTCTGGAACGTTCCGCCTGCGATGTACTGCGAGCCGCCGGCGTTGGCCACACCGACCGCATTGCCGCTGTATCTTCCGGTGGCGCCGGTGGCGCGCACGATATCGGTGGTGTCCTGCCCGGCCACCCAGAAATTGATATGGCTCAGATCGACCCGGTTGCTGCCGCCGAAATTCGACTGCACGCCGCCGCCCCAATAGCCCCATTGCGAAAACTGGCAGGCGCTGCACAGATCGCCGCCGGCGACGATCGCATCGGGCAGCGGCACCGTTCTGCCGCTGACCAGATAGAGCTGCTGTGCGCCCGGTGTCTCGTCGCCGCTGATGTCAAAGAGCGTCGCCGTGTCGTCGGCGCTCTCTACCGCGCCGTAGATGTTGCCGTTGATGATCGCGGAGTTGCCGCTTTTTGGGCCGCCGCCGAACGTGAAATTGATCGAATCCAATCCGCCGGCGATCAGCCCGCTGTCAGAGAAAAACGACGCCCGGAAGGTACCGGGGCCGGTTTGGTTGAAAAGGTTGGTGCCGGTAATCGCGTACGGCGCCGACTGGTTCGACGCCGTCATGCCGGCGAAGTAACCGCTCGACGGGACGAAAGTGCCCGAGACGCCGCCCGGACTGACACCGGCAGGTGCAGCGGTGGCGAGGGCCGGATGGTTGAAGTTGTACGCGGTGGCCGCGCCGCCGAGCGCGGTCTCCGTCGCGCCTGACGAACCGAGCGCGATGCCGGAGATGCCGCTGGTGCCGTAGAGCCCGCCGCCGACCCCGTCGCTGATCGAGTTGACCCCGCCGCTGATCAGCAGCGGGCCGGCCGTCGCGGATTGCAGCGAGGTTCCGCGCAACGAGCTGAGCAATTGCGGCGCGGCGTCATTGACGAACCCGATGCTGGTGACGAACACGGATTTTTGCCCGGGTCCGGCGCCGTTGATCGCCAAGCTCGCCTGCAAGGTGCGCGAGGTCGTGGCGCCGGCCGGATCGAGCGTCAGGTTGCCGGTCGGCGTCAGCAGGTAGAGCGGGCTGACGGTTGCCCCCGCGGTATTGCCCCCGGCCGCGGGGCGGATGAACGGGATGTTCGAATTGAGCGCCGGGTCCGGCCGGATGTTGAAGGCCAGCACCTGTTGCGGCGAACCGACGGCCGCCGCCGGGTTGGTAATCGGAATGCCGCCCTGGATCAGCGCGACATTTCCGCCATTCGACAGGTTCGCGAAGAAATAGCTGCTGTCGGACGTGAGGAATGCCGTCCCGGTTACCGGGCCGATCGGACTTTGCCCGGACACCGCGGTCTGCGAACCGGGGGTCAGCGGCCCGAACATCACGGTCTGCCCGCGCACCGTCGCGGTGAAGAACCCGTTCTGCAGGCTACCGCCCGAGAATGTAGACGGCGCTCCCGGATAACCGGTGGGCGAGGGGGTCGCGGCGCTGTTGAACGAGCCGGCATAGAGGCCGGGGGTCGTCTGCTGCTGTTGCTGTTGTTGCTGCTGCTGTTGCTGTTGTTGCTGTTGCTGTTGCTGTTGCTGTTGCTGCTGTTGTTGGCCGGCGCTCCTGAAACTGCGTTTGATGACGTCGTTCTCCAGCATCGCGCTCTGGATGTCGCCGGGATCGTCGGAGGTGTTGCAGCGGATCGTCAACCGATTGGCGACCGCCTTGAGCCCAACCGAACCCTGGCACGAAAAACCCGCAGCGCGCAGCGCAGCAAGCAGATTGGCCTCAAACTGGCCGGAAATGACGTTGCCGATGCCGCTGACCAGCACCCGCTGGTCGGTCGGGATCTCGCTCGCGCCGCCATTGCCGCCGGCGCGGCCGTCGACCGCCGCCGACAGGGCGGCGATCGTCTCTTCGCTGGCGCGAGAGGGCTGCGAGGGATTGCCGTCGCGCCCGACGGTCACCCGAAAGCCGGGGCGCAGGATCGTCTGGGCGACGCCGTTGCGGCCGGTGACCGACAGCCCCTTGCCGTAGATGAAGATGACGTCGATCTGGCCGTTGGCGATGTTGAGCAGAAACGCGCCGCCGCGAATACCGATCGAGGCCACCGGGGTATCGAGCGAGACACCGCCTTCCAGCTTGCTGATTTTGCCGCCGACATAGCGGAACACGCCGCGCGTCGCACTCATCGCCAGCTTGCCGCTGTTCGATTGCGGGTCGAAGACGAACTCGTCGATCACCATGTCCGAATTGGGGCCGACGCTCATCGACGATTCGTCGAGGAACATGATCTGGGTCTGGCCCATCGCGGTGGTGTTGACCCGTTCCTTGAAGACGATGTCCTGACCGATGACGAGCTGACGGGTCGGCCCGGCAGGCGGCGTCCCGGTCCCTGCCGGATTGACCGCAGCGTTGACCCCGACCTTCTCGTCGGCAGCCAGCGCCGCGTGCGACATCACGAGCGTCATCGGCATCAGCAGCGACAGCGCCGCCGCGGTGCGGCCCCTCAATGACGCCGCCGTTCCGCCCGCGGCCGGCTTAGGTTCTGATCGCCGCATTCGCCGCATCGGTCCTACCCGCCAAAAAAACGAAACAGACAGCCGGCAGATGCTACCACACCGCTAGGCGGATTTCTCCACCGCCGTGCGGCTGTCGGTCCACAGCGGATGGGCGTGGTCGAGCGGCCCGTGACCCCGGCCGAAGCCAGGGGCATTGGCGATAGCCTGCTGCACATAACACCGGGCGCGCTCGGCGGCCGCGTCGATCGGCATGCCTTGGGCGAGGCCGGCAGCGATCGCCGAGGCCAAGGTGCATCCGGTACCGTGCGTGTGGCGGCTGTGGATGCGCGGGCTCGTCCACTGCTTGATGCCCAGGGCGGTCGCCAG
The DNA here is from genome assembly GCA_019241915.1 of Alphaproteobacteria bacterium. Taxonomy (GTDB): domain Bacteria; phylum Pseudomonadota; class Alphaproteobacteria; order ATCC43930; family CGMCC-115725; genus DATARH01. The sequence goes on along the minus strand of JAFAWI010000534.1, from coordinate 3,338 downwards.
GATATCGTGCACCGTGTCCCCGGCAAGGTGCCCTCCCTTAAGCAACACGGTCCGGCACCCCAGGGCAAGCAGCTCGCGCGCCGCCGCGCGCATCGCGTCGAGATCGGCGATCGGCTTACCGACGAGAATTTCCGCCTCCGGCAGGTTAGGCGTGAGCACCGCGGCGCGCGGCACCAGAAGCCGCTTCAGTGCGTCGATGGCTTGGGGCTCGATCAGCGGCGCGCCGCCTTTGGCAACCATCACCGGGTCGAGGACCAGCGGCACGTCCGAAGCCTTTTCCGCCAGCACGGCCGCGACCGTGTCGATCACGCCGCCATCGTGCAGCATGCCCGTTTTGATTGCGTCGGCGCCGATATCGTCGAGCACCGCCTCCATCTGCTGCCGAATGAAGCGCGGGTCGATCGGCAGTACGCCGTGAACCCCTTCGGTATTCTGCGCCGTAACTGCGGTAATCGCGGTCGCGGCAAACGCGTCGAGCATCGTCACCGTCTTGATGTCGGCCTGAATACCGGCGCCGCCTCCGGAATCGGACCCGGCGACGATGAGCACGCGGCCTTTCACGGCTGCAATACCGGGCTGCGTGGTTCGAGAGGCCCCCTGCGGGCGCTTCTCACCGTGACGCACAAGGGGCTTGGCATCGCACAATCCTCGTCATCCCGAGCGGCCGGCGCGGCAGCCGTCTCGAAGGACGCAGACAATCGCACCGCCTTATTCTGCGGCCTTTATCGCGGCCTCGTCGGCGCCCCGCGTGGCGGCCAGCACCGCCTCGCAAATGTCGTCGACGACAGCGGCCAGCAACGCCTCGTCTTCGCCCTGCGCCATCACCCGGATCACCGGCTCGGTGCCCGACGGGCGGATGACCAGCCTTCCGGCCGAGCCGAGCCGGGCCTCGCCGGCGGCGATCGCCTGCTTGACGCGGCGCGCCTCGAGCGGCCGCCCGTCGCCGAAGCGGACGTTGCGCAGCAGTTGCGGCAGCGGCGCGAACAGACGGCAGACCTCGCTCGCTTTTCGGCCGGTTTCAATGATGCGGGCCATCACCTGCAGCGCGGCAATGAGGCCGTCGCCGGTCGTCGCGTAATCCGACAAAATGATGTGGCCCGATTGCTCGCCGCCGACATTGCAGCCGGTCTGGCGCATCTTTTCGAGCACATAGCGGTCGCCGACCGCGGCACGATGGAGACCGATCCCCTGCTCGCGAAGAAAGCGTTCGAGACCGAGGTTCGACATCACCGTGGCGACCAGCGCGCCGCCGGTGAGCTGGTCGGCGCGCGCCATCGCGCTGGCGATCAGCGCCATCACCTGGTCGCCGTCGAGGATCGCGCCGCGCTCGTCGGCGACGATCAGCCGGTCGGCGTCGCCGTCGAGCGCGATGCCGATATCGGCGCGGCGTGCGATCACCTCCTCGCGCATCGCCTCGGGCGACAGCGCGCCGCAGTCGCGATTGATGTTCATGCCGTCGGGCGAGACGCCGATCGAGAAGACCTCGGCGCCCAATTCCCAGAACACGGTCGGCGCGACTTTATAGGCGGCGCCGTGCGCGCAATCGACGACGACACGCAGTCCGTCGAGCCGCAAACCCTTCGGGAAGCTTTGCTTGACGAATTCGATGTAGCGCCCGCCGGCGTCATCGAGCCGCTTGGCGCGGCCGAGCTCTGCAGAACCGGCGCGGCGCGACGGGCCCTTGTCGAGCGAGGCCTCGATTGTGGCTTCCAATTCGTCTGACAGCTTGTAGCCGTCGCGGCCGAACAGCTTGATGCCGTTATCGGCGTAGGGATTGTGCGAGGCCGAAATGACGACGCCGATATCGGCGCGAAGACTGCGCGTCAGCATGGCGATCGCCGGGGTCGGCAGCGGGCCGACCAGCACCACATCCATCCCCATCGTGATAAAGCCGGCCGTCAGCGCCGGCTCCAGCATATAGCCCGAGAGCCGCGTGTCCTTGCCGATGATGACGAGGTGCTTGTGCGTCCCGTTGCGGAAACTTTCGCCGACCGCAATCGCGATCTTGAGCGCGGTCTCCGGGGTCATCGGCTCGATGTTGGCCGTGCCGCGGACCCCGTCGGTGCCAAACAGCTTACGCGCCATCGTCCCCCGCAAACGCTTACCGCAAAGCGCTCTTTTAGCGGATCGGGCTCAACATTTCATCACCCGCGCCGCGCGTTCGGTCATTGGCTGTTTTTGCTGATGCCTGCAGCGAATCGACAGCAAAAACCTCAGCCGCCCGGTTGCGGCTCGGGCTCGGCGTTGGGGCCGATGCCGCTCGGCCGGCCGGAAGGCGGTACCGAGCTGCGGCGGCCGGAGCCGGGGCGGGTTTCGTCGCTCGGCGACGGGCCGGTCGAGGTGTCGCGCACAATGCGCTCGCCCTTGATGACGCGGCGGATTTCGTCCGACGACAGCGTCTCGTATTCGAGCAGCCCCTGCGCCAGCGCGTGCAGCTCGTCGAGGTGCGTTGTCAGGATCGAGCGGGCGGTGTGTTCGCCCTCTTCGACGACGCGGCGGATCTCGTCGTCGATCACCTTCGCGGTCGCGTCTGACACGTTCTTGCGCTGGGTCACGGAGTGGCCGAGGAAAACCTCCTCCTCATTCTCGCTGTAGCGCAGCGGCCCCAGCTTCTCGCTGAACCCGAACTCCGTAACCATGCGCCGCGCGAGCCCGGTCGCCCGTTTGATATCGTCGGCGGCGCCGGTGGTGACCTTGTCGGGCCCGAAGATCAGCTCTTCGGCGACGCGGCCGCCAAACAGGCTTGCCAGCATGGCTTTGATCTCGAGCTTCGACTGCGAGTACTTGTCGCGCTCGGGCAGGAACATGGTGATGCCGAGCGCGCGCCCGCGCGGGATGATCGTGACCTTGTGCAGCGGCTCGTGCCCCTCGGCATAGAGCATGCAGAGCGCGTGGCCGGCCTCATGATAGGCCGTCAGTTTCTTCTCGTCCTCGGTCATCACCATCGAGCGCCGCTCGGCGCCCATCATGACCTTGTCCTTGGCCTGCTCGAATTCGAGCATCGCCACCGAGCGCTTGCCGCGCCGCGCCGCCATCAAAGCGGCCTCGTTCACGAGGTTGGCGAGGTCGGCGCCCGAGAACCCCGGCGTGCCGCGCGCGATGATCTTCGGATCGACATCCGACGACAGCGGCACCTTGCGCATGTGGACCTTGAGAATCTTCTCGCGCCCGACAACGTCGGGATTGGGCACGACGACCTGGCGGTCGAAGCGGCCGGGGCGCAGCAGCGCCGGGTCGAGCACGTCGGGCCGGTTGGTCGCGGCGATCAAAATCACGCCCTCGTTGGCCTCGAACCCGTCCATTTCGACGAGCAGCTGGTTCAAGGTCTGCTCGCGCTC